>JAGPMH010000011.1 GCA_018052945.1 Negativicutes bacterium
TATAGCACTATAGTTTTAACTAAAAATAAACACAGTTAACCACTTTAACAGCCTTCCCTTAGTTTACCATTAAGCATATTGTCAAGCAAGTAATAATTATGGTATTTTAAGAAAATTAGTAAAAGAAAAAAGTTCGCAGTTACCTGCGAACTTTTTTTAGCGATGGCGATAGCGTTCCGCCAAAGTTAAGCGTAGTATTGCTCTTTTTAAAGCAGCTTGCGCTCTCAACTCATCTATTTCTTGTTTCTTTTGTGCCAATCTTTCTTTAGCACGTTCTAAAGCTTTTTGTGCTCTGTCCACGTCAATTTCTTCCGGTGTTTCAGCCGTGACAGCAATAACAGTAATTTTCTTTGGCTGTACCTCAATAAAACCACCCGTTACAGCTAAAGTTTTTTCACCATCATCAGTTAAAATACGAAAAAACTCCGTTGTTAAGCTTGCTATTAGCGGTGCATGATTCGGTAAAATACCAATTTCGCCACCAGTGCTACGCGCTATAACCATGTTAACATCATCACTGAAAACAGTTTTTTCAGGAGAAACAACTTCCAACTTTATTTTGTGAGCCAATTGTTACTCCCCCTTTGTTTTGCGGGCCTGTTCAATTACTTCATCAATTGTTCCTACCATGTAGAAAGCAGATTCCGGTAAATCATCATGTTTACCATCTAATATTTCTTTAAAGCCTCTAATCGTTTCTTTTAACGGTACATATTTACCAGGAGTACCAGTAAATACTTCCGCTACGAAGAACGGTTGGCTTAAAAATCTTTGAATTTTACGTGCTCTTGATACCATTAATTTATCATCATCAGATAATTCTTCCATCCCTAAGATAGCAATGATATCTTGTAACTCTTTATAGCGTTGCAATACTTCCTGCACACCACGAGCAACTTTATAATGTTCTTCGCCAATAGTATTAGGATCAACAATCCGTGAAGTAGAATCAAGTGGATCTACGGCTGGATAAATACCAAGCTCGGCAATTTGTCTGGATAAAACTGTTGTTGCATCCAAATGAGCAAAAGTCGCTGCCGGAGCTGGGTCAGTTAAATCATCGGCTGGTACATAAACTGCTTGTACTGACGTGATTGAACCCTTTTTAGTTGAGGTAATACGTTCTTGTAACGCACCAACGTCTGTTGTTAATGTTGGCTGATACCCTACTGCTGAAGGCATCCGACCAAGTAAAGCCGAAACCTCCGAGCCAGCTTGAATGAAACGGAAGATATTATCAATGAATAACAATACGTCTTGTCCGGCTACATCACGGAAATATTCCGCCATTGTAAGACCAGTCAAGGCAACCCTCATTCTCGCACCAGGTGGTTCATTCATTTGTCCATAAACCAAAGCCGTTTTATCAATAACGCCGGATTCTTGCATTTCTGACCAAAGATCATTACCCTCACGAGTACGCTCACCAACGCCGGCAAATACGGAGTACCCACCATGTTGCGTTGCAATATTATGAATAAGTTCCATAATTAAAACAGTTTTACCAACACCGGCACCGCCGAAGAGACCGATTTTACCACCGCGAGAATACGGCGCAATCAAATCTACTACTTTAATCCCTGTTTCCAAAATGCTAGTTGCTGTTTCCTGTTCCTCAAAGCTTGGTGCAGCTCGATGAATTGGCCATGTTTCGGCCGTTTTTACGGCTTCAGGCTTATTATCTACCGTTTGTCCCAAAACATTAAAAACTCTACCTAATGTTTCCGGACCAACCGGAATACTAATTGGTGCTCCAGTATCAGTCGCTTTCATTCCTCTAGTCAAACCGTCCGTAGAGGACATGGCGATACAACGGGTTGTATTATCTCCTAGATGCTGCATTACTTCTACTGTTAAATTTATTTCTACTTGATCTACTTTTCCTTCGATTTTAACAGCATTGTAAATAGCCGGTAACTGATCTAGGGGAAATTCAATATCTACTACCGGTCCAATAACCTGTACTACTTTACCTATACTCACTTAGGTCCCCCTCCTTACTTCAACGCTTCAGCGCCACTAACAATTTCCGAAATCTCACTAGTAATTGACGCTTGACGAACTTTATTGTAATTAAGTATTAGTTTGTTAATTAATTCTTCAGCATTATCTGTTGCAGAACTCATTGCTGTCATCCTTGAACCAAGTTCACTAGCAGCCGCTTGTAATAATGCTCCATAGACCATTGTTTCAAAATATTGTGGTAACAAATAGCCTAAAACTTCTGCCGCTGACGGTTCATAAATATATTCAGTGCCACTGGCTAAAGATTTATTTTCCTCTAAATTGGTCAATGGTAATAATTTTACAGTTGTTGGCACTACTTGAATTGCCGAAACAAATCTCGTATAAACCATGTAAATTTCATCACAAGCAGTATCAGTAAATAACTGCATTAATTGTCGTGAAATTTCTCTAGCTTTATCATAACTAGGTTTTTCACTGAAATCTTCATAAGAACTGATTACATTATAACCACGCTTACCAAAATAATCTTTTGTTTTACGACCAATTGCAATAATATTAGTACTTTCTTTAGCTTCTATTTTAGCAACTGTTTCTTTAAAAACATTACTAGCATAAGCACCCGCCAAACCTTTATCAGGTCCCACTACTAAATAAACAGTTCTTTGAACCGGTCTGACTGTAAGTAATGGATGCTCAACAACACTGCCGGCATTACCGGCCACATCAGCTAAAACTTGCTTCATCTTATTAGTATAAGGTTCATTGACTGATGCTTTTTCCTGAGCTTTGCGTAAACGAGCTGCCGCAACCATTTTCATGGCTTTAGTGATTTGCTGAATATTTTTTACGCTCTTTATACGACGACGTATATCTTGGGTACTAGCCACCTAAATCACCTCGTTACTGCTTACGCTTCTTGTTGATAAGATACAAATGTACCTTTAAACTCTTTTATCGCTTTTTGCAATGAAGTTTCAATTTCATTATCAATTGCTTTCTTCTCTCTAATCGCCTTGCTAACTTCAGCATAATTTGATCTCATAAATTTCAAGAAATCACTTTCGAATTTTACAACATGATTACTTGGAACATCATCTAAATGACCATTAGTTGATACATAAATGATTACAACTTGGTCTTCTACCACCATTGGTGAATATTGTGGTTGTTTCAATGTTTCAACCATTCTAGCACCACGATCTAATTGAGCTTTTGTCGCTGAATCTAAATCAGAGCCAAATTGAGCAAAAGCTGCTAGTTCACGATATTGTGCTAAGTCTAGTCTCATTCTACCGGCAACCTGCTTCATCGCTTTAATTTGCGCTGAACCCCCAACACGGGAAACTGATAATCCGACATTAATTGCCGGTCTGATACCAGCATAAAAATATTCACTTTCCAAGATAATCTGTCCATCAGTGATAGAGATTACATTAGTCGGAATATATGCCGAAACGTCACCGGCTAAAGTTTCAATAATCGGTAACGCAGTAATTGAGCCTGAACCCAATTCTTTAGATAATTTTGCCGCTCTTTCTAATAAACGTGAATGTAAGAAGAATACATCTCCTGGATATGCTTCACGACCTGGCGGACGACGTAACAACAATGACATGGCACGATACGCCATTGCATGTTTTGATAAGTCATCATATACACATAATGCATGTTGACCTTTATACATAAAGTACTCCGCTATCGATACTCCGGCATATGGTGCTAAATATTGTAACGGTGCACTATCAGAAGCTGTTGCAACAACTACTACCGTATAATCCATTGCCCCAGCATCTTCTAAAGTTTTAACAACCCTTGCAACAGTTGATGCTTTTTGACCAATTGCTACATAGACACAGATAACACCTTGACCTTTTTGATTAATAATAGTATCAATGGCGATTGCTGTTTTACCGGTACCACGGTCACCGATTATAAGTTCACGTTGGCCGCGACCAATCGGCACCAACGAGTCAATTGCTTTAATCCCTGTTTGTAACGGTTCATTTACTGATTGTCTAGCGGCAATCCCCGGAGCAGGATATTCAACCGGTCTGGTTTCGGTTGTTGATATCGGACCTTTACCATCTACAGGCTGTCCTAAAGCATTAACAACACGACCTACCATATTTTCCCCTACAGGAACCTGCATGATTCGTCCTGTTCTTTTTACAGTGTCACCCTCTTTAATTAAGGTTTCACCACCTAAAATAACGCCACCAACATTATCTTTTTCCAAGTTCAAGACCATCCCATAAACACCATTGTCAAATTCCAGTAATTCCCCTGCCATTGCTTTTTCCAAGCCATGGATACGAGCAATACCATCACCAACTTGAATAACTGTCCCTACATCATCAACGTTAAGTTCAATTTGATAATTTTTAATTTGTTCTTTTATTATCGCCGTTATTTCTTCCGGATTCATTTTCATAACTACTCGTTCACCCCAATCTTAGTAGTTTCATCTGCTAATAATTGTGCTTTTAAGGCTGCTATTTGACGAACAATACTGCCATCAATTAATTTATCGCCAATTTTAACAATAACGCCGCCTAATATTCCTGTATCAATCTTATACTCAGCTACCACAGTTTTCCCTGTAGCCATACTCAATTTGTTAATTAAGGCAGTACGTTGCTCAACATTTAAGGCCGTTGCAACAATAACTTGCGCTTTAATAATATTTTGAGCTTCATTTGCTAGTACTTCAAATTCACCAACAATTTGCGGCAATAACATTTCTCTTTTTTTATCAAACAATAAGGACATAAACTTGTTAGTTAAGTCCCCAATTTCTGCTCTAAATATTTTAGTGAAAATTTCCTTTTTTGCTTCAAGCTTAACATGTGGATGATAAATAAAATCACTTAAATCTTGTTGCGAACTTATTGTTTGCACAATGAATTTTAAGTCATTTTCAACTTCTTGTAGTTTTTCTTCTTCCACTGCTAATTCAAAAACAGCTTTAGCATACTTATTGGCTAGTTCATTGCTTAGCATGGTAAACCACCTGTTTTCTCTTCATCAATCTTATTGATAAAGTCATTTACCAATTTTGCACTGATTTCTTCATTGATATTTTCACCAATAATTTTTGTTGCTGCATTAATGGATAAAGTTACAACTTCACCTTTTAGCTCAGCTATCGCTCTTACTCTTTCACGCTCAATTTCAGCTTTGGCATTTTGTAACATACGCTCATTTTCAGCTCTAGCTTCCGCCAAAATTTGTTGCTTACTTTCTTCAGCGATTTTAATAGCTTTATCAACAATTTCTTGCGCTTGCGTTCTTGCTAGGGCAAGTTGTTTTTGATATTCAGCTTTTAGTTCTTCAGCTGCTTTCTTATCGTTATCAGCGGCCTCAAGACTAGAGGAAATTTTATCTTCGCGTTCCTTCATTACTTGCATTAAAGGACCGTAAGCAAATTTTTTCAAAATAAATAATAAAATCAGAAAATTTATAATTTGTGCTATCAGCGTAGCATTAATATCTACCATATCTCGGGCACCTCCTTGTCTGTTAGCGCAAAGGCAGGCGACAGAATCCTGTCGCCCAACGCACAACATTATTTACCAATTAAAGGATTTGCATAAAGCATAACAATTGCTATAACTGCCGCAATAATAGGCACTGCCTCAATCAAACCTACGGAGATAAGCATGTTTACTAATAAAGTACCTTTTGCTTCAGGTTGTCTTGATACACCTTCAATAAATTTTGAAGTTACAAGACCGTTACCAAGGCTCGCTCCAATAGCAGCCAAACCGATTGCTAGCCCTGCACTAAACAAAGCTGCTGTTACCATAATTGCATGTTCCATAATAAAAAATCCCCCTTAATAATATCTTTTTAAATTATTTTATTTTAGTCATGTTGGTCTTCTTTTACACCATTTGCCAAATAAGACATTGACAACATTGTGAAAATGAAGGCTTGAATTACACCAACAAAAACACTAAAGCCTAACCAGATTATATTTGGAATCGGAAACCACATTGGTAATAGTTGTGCTAGGATAATAATTAGAATTTCTCCCGCTAAAATATTACCAAAGAGACGAAAAGCTAAAGTAATCGGCTTTGCAACCTCTTCCAACATATTAACAATAACAAACGGCGCAAACGGTTCAAAAAAATGTTTAATATAATGTTTTCCTTTGAACACCAAGCCCAAGATATGCAGTAACATCACTACCATCAACGCTAAACCTAATGTTGTATTAGGATCATTCGTTGGTGATGTAAAGCCAGGAACTAACCCTAACCAGTTGGAAATTAAAATAAACAAAAATAAAGTGATTAATAATGGCGCTATTTTTCTTCCCCGTGGTCCCATTGCCATGTCAATTTGCTCAAGTAAGGATGTTATAATTATTTCTAAAATATTTTGCCAACCTTGCGGAACCAGCTTTAAATTTCGCGTTGCCAAAATCGCTATAACAATAACAATTGCCATCGAAATCCAAGTCATATACAGCGTGTCTAAATTAAAACTAAATCCCGCTAAATGGGCAACCTTATGAGCTCCAATTTCATGCATAAAATCCCCTCCTTATCTCTTATTTATTTTCATGCATTTTCTTCTGATATGCATAAATAACAGCATTAATAAGTACAACTACATTAACCCATACTAAGCCGGCCACAGCAGCCCAAAACATTGCTGTTGATATTCTTATTGATAAGATAAAAATCAATACCAGAATACTCAGTCTAATAAACCAACCTGCCCTCATATAAATTACAGCTTTTTCAAGTTCTAATTCAGTGGACTTAAACAATCTCTTCCCGATAATATAAAAATAAGTAAGACCGGCGATAAAACCTGCCAAAACCCCATTTAGTAAGATCATTTGTTGTTCTTGCCACAGTATTATTGCTAATATAATAACAGATATTAACAATTGCCATAAAACTCTTTTAGTGCAAATTAAAATATCCTTCATTTTTACCGCCAATTCCATAATTAAACCACTACTGAATTTTCTATTTTATGTCAAATAGTAAATTCAACAAAGTTAAAACATTTCCTGCTATAAACAATAATTTCAATCATTCTAATAATTTATTATTTTTTTGTAAACAGACCATATTCCAATAACTATACCCAGAATAATCCCCACTGTCGTACCAATAGGAGTGCTATCAAAATATTTATCAACAAAATTACCAATAAAAATGCCTACAGCAATTTCAATAACTACCGTCAAGCCTAATCCTGAAACAAAAGTAAACGCTTCCCAAGTAGATTTATCTTTTTTTCCAGACATTATGCACCAACTTTTACTGTACTAATTTATAAAAAACATATTAGATATTAATTAAATAACAAATAAACATTTATAACATTAATATAATAACAGGTTAACCTTATTTTAAGCAAGCCTTAAAAGCTGTTGGCAATTCTTTTATAAAGCCGTATTTATATAAAATTGCCTTTACAATACGTTCTGAAGCTCTGCCATCACCATAAGGGTTACAAGCATTAGCCATCTTTTGGTATTCACCAGCATCCGTTAATAATAACTTTGCTTCTTCATATACAATCTGTTTGTCAGTACCAATTAACTTGACCGTACCAGCTTCTACCGCTTCTGGTCGTTCAGTATTATCACGCAATACCAATACCGGCTTGCCAAGTGCCGGCGCTTCTTCTTGAATTCCACCGGAATCAGTTAAAACAAGATATGATCTTGCTAACAAATTAGCAAAAGGTTCATAATCAAGCGGATCAATTAGATGAACCTGTGCCAAATCCCCTAGTTCACTATCTACTACACTACGAACTTTAGGGTTTTTATGCACTGGGAAAATTATTTCTACTTCAGGGAATTCTTCGACCAAGCAACGCAAGGCTTGATAAACATGGCGCATCGGCTCACCAAGATTCTCCCGACGATGTGTTGTCACCAACACTATTTTCTTATTTTTATAATCAATATTTTTCAATAATTCATTTTCAAATTGATAATTTTCATCAACAGTAGCCAACAACGCATCAATTACGGTATTTCCTGTAATAAACACTGCTTTTTCATCAATGTTTTCTTGACAAAGATTGTGACTGGATGTCACCGTTGGCGCAAAGTGTAAATCAGCCAAAGAACCTGTTAATTTTCTATTCATTTCTTCCGGATATGGTGAGTATTTATCATGAGTTCTCAGCCCAGCTTCAACATGCCCTACCGCTATTTGATGATAAAAAGCCGTTAGCGCTCCGGCAAAAGTTGTGGTAGTATCACCATGAACCAAAACAATATCAGGTTTTTCTGTACTTAAGACCTCATTTAGCCCCTGCATTGCCTTAGTCGTAATATCAAATAAAGTCTGGCCCTGCGCCATAATATTCAAATCATGATCAGGCTTAATCTCAAACAAATTTAAGACTTGGTCTAGCATTTCGCGATGTTGTGCGGTAACTGCTACCACCGGCGTAATATATTCAGGATATTTATTTAATTCTAAAACGACAGGCGCCATTTTTATAGCCTCCGGTCTAGTGCCAAAAACAGTCATTACTTTTATACGCTTCATCTTTTTACCTCTTTTCAATATCCTCTGCATTATTTGTAAAAATAGACAGGCCTAAGCCTGCCTATTAGTTTAGTTAATTTTCAATATGCCGGCTTTTTTTGCTCCTATTAATGCTACCACAATTACACCGATAACAATAATTATTCCTAACAACCCATTGACCTCAGATAAAGCAATAGCGCTAAGGCCTAAGCAACCGCTAATAGCATACATCAATAACACCGCTTGTTTTTGATTAAAACCCATATCTAATAAACGGTGATGCAAGTGTCCACGATCCGGTTTAAAAATAGGCTTACCATTAATTGCTCTGCGAAAAATTGCAAAAGAAGTATCCATAATCGGTAACCCTAATGCTAAGATTGGAACTATTAACGCAATCGTTGCCGCACTTTTAACCGCGCCAATAATAGAAATGCCAGCCAACATATAGCCTAAAAACATACTGCCGGTATCACCCATGAAAATTTTGGCAGGATTAAAATTGTGTTGTAAAAATCCAAGGGCACTACCTGCTAGCGCTGCTGTTAATAATGATACTAAGACAATTTCTTGCTGTAGCGCTACCAATAAAATAGTAATAGCCGCAATACTGGCCACCCCAGCTGCTAAGCCATCTAAGCCATCAATTAAGTTTACAGTATTAGTTAGACCCACTACCCAAAACAAGGTCGCTGGAATCGCCAACATTTCTAAGTAAACCATCCCACCAAACGGACCGGTCAACCAATCAATTCTAATATCAAACAATACTAATACCGCTGCCGCGATAATTTGTCCTAACAACTTAACCTTCGCCGGTAAGCCTTTTAAGTCATCAACAATACCTACCAACATAATTAATGTTCCACCAGCCAATAAACCGATGATTTCACTACTCAATGGGGTCGTTGCTATAACGGCTACCATAAAAGCGATATAAATCGCAATCCCACCCATTCTCGGGATAGGTTTACTATGAACTTTACGTTCATCCGGCGCGTCCATCGCCCCTGCTTTTATCGCTAACGAAATTATTTTGGGGGTCAAAAAAAATGACACCGCTAAGGCAATTAAAAATGCCCCTATATACATTTGCATATTCTTATGCACTCCTTTTCTACGTACCAAGCTCATTTTACCTTACTGTAATTAGACTGTCAAATATTATAAAATGAGCCAAACCAGTTCTAACCTTCATCAACTACGGTTAGCTTTGTTTAAATTATACGCAGTAGCCTTTCCTTTTAAGTTTATTAACATGGTCTTCTACCAGTTCAATAGTATCAACATCATAGCGGTCTGCTAAAATATATAACATCGTGAAACAGCATTGTGCTACATCCAATAATTCTTGCACTGAGCCATCCAATATTGTTGAAAAATCAAGTTTTTCACTTTCGCCAGAAGCACCGGCTTTTTTTCCCAAGTATTGCGTTAATTCACCAACTTCTTCTTGGATTTTACAAACCGTTGTAAGCAGTGTCACCTTGGGTAATAACAATTTCGGCAATGCTAAATATTTGAAATTATTTTCCGTGTAAATATTATAATTTAAAGTTTTATTAAAATTATAACCCTTGTTACTTAATTTCTTTAAGTGATTGTCAATATACCGTTCAGTCTTTACATTACATTCTTCTTCCAACACAAAAATCATTGTTACACAAGTTTGCGCTACATCTAACAACTCTGAACTTACCGCATCTAAATAGCCTTTAATTAACGGTTCAGTTAAAATTTCTTTTTTGCCTAAATGCTCATACGGCAAAAAAGTCAGTACTGCTCTTGCCAATTCGCCAGCTTCTTCTATTATTTTTAGTAAAGTCGATTGCATATTCGGCGACAATCTATTAAGTTTTGGCAAACTCAACATCGTAATCATCAGGCACCTCTTATTTTATATCTTTAGGATCACAACTAATCAGCGAACCGTCTTTTGCCAAGTAAACAACTTTGGAAATTAAGGCGTTTCTAATCATCCGCCGACACAACAAACATGGTTTGCCGTCGGCAGCACTGCCATCCGCATTAAATCCCGCAATATATAATGTTGCATTTTTCATTTTATTAGGGTCAGCGTTAATTAACGCGTTTTGTTCCGCATGAACAGCCACACATAATTCATAACGTTCACCTTTCGGAACATTCATTTCTTCACGATAACATAAATTGCTGTCAATACAATTTGTCTCGCCTCTTGGCGCACCATTATAGCCGGTACTGATAATAATTTGATCATTTACTAACACTGCACCATACTGCCGTCTTAAACAAGTTGATCTACTCGCTACCACTTTAGCTATTTCAATAAAATATTCATCCCACTCCGGGCGTTTCATATTTACCTCCAAAAATACCGAAAAGCAGAGCATCAACTCTACTTAAGTAAAATTTATTAATAGCTGCCAAGAAATCTTGGCAGCTATTAATTTATATGTCACTACTTGGTACCGAAAATACGGTCACCGGCATCTCCAAGACCAGGCACAATATAGCCATGGTCATTTAAACATTCATCCACACTAGCAACATAAATGTCAACATCAGGATGAGCCTCATTCACAGCAATTACGCCTTCCGGCGCTGCTACTAAGCACATTAAAATAATTGTTTTGGCACCTTTTTGCTTTAATAAATCAATCGCCGCAATCGCTGAGCCACCAGTTGCTAACATTGGATCAGTTATCACTAACATTCTCTCACTAACATCACTTGGCAACTTACAATAATATTCCACCGGTTTTAGTGTTTCCGGATCACGGTATAAACCAACATGGCCAACTCTCGCCGCCGGTACTAACTTGACAATTCCATTTACCATGCCTAAGCCAGCTCTTAAAATTGGCACCACCGCAATTTTTTTACCACTTAACACCTTACTTTTGCACAATTGTACCGGTGTTTTAATTTCAACTTCTTCCAGCGGTAATGTTCTGGTAATTTCATAAGCCATTAATGCTGAAATTTCTTCCAACAACTCACGAAAATCTTTTGTACCAGTACCTTCCTCGCGCATTAAAGTTAACTTGTGTTGAATCAACGGATGGTCGATTACATTAACTTTTAAATTAGACATTAATTCATCTCCTAAGATTATACTCGAACTGAAGGATATTTTTGGCAAAGTTTTTCAACTAAACCTTTTGCTGTTGCTTTTACATCCTCAGATTCCGGATTTTTTAAGGTCATGGCAATAATTTCGCCAATAACATTCATATCTTCTTCTTTCATTCCACGAGATGAAAGCGCCGGTGTCCCAATACGAATACCACTAGTAACAAATGGACTAGCTGGATCAAATGGGATTGTGTTTTTATTAACAGTAACACCAACTTCATCCAATAAGTTTTCGGCAACCTTACCAGTTAAGTTTTGTCCTCTAACATCAACTAACATTAAATGATTATCAGTACCACCGGAAATTAATCTAAAACCTTCCGCTGATAATTTACTTGCCAAGGCCTTAGCATTATTAATAACTTGTTGTTGATAAACTTTAAACTCAGGAGTAAGTGCTTCTTTAAAAGCTACTGCTTTAGCCGCAATAACATGCATTAGTGGACCACCTTGAATTCCTGGGAACACAGCTTTATTGAAATTAAATTTAGCGCCATTTTCCTCGCTCGCTAAAATAATACCGCCTCTTGGTCCACGCAAAGTTTTATGAGTAGTTGTGGTCACAATATCAGCATAATCCATTGGACTTGGATGCAAGCCTGCTGCAACCAGCCCAGCAATATGAGCCATATCTACCATTAATAAGGCATCTACTTTTTTAGCAATACTACCCATTCTTTCAAAATCAATGATTCTAGGGTAAGCACTAGCACCGGCAATAATCATTTTCGGGTTAGAAGCTTTCGCAATTTTTTCTAATTCATCATAATCAATTGTTTCTGTTTCGGCACTAACACCATAAGGTACTATTTTAAAATATTTACCTGACATGTTAACAGGACTACCATGTGTTAAGTGACCACCATGTGATAAATCCATGCCTAAAACAGTATCACCTAAATTTAAACAAGCAAAAAACACCGCCATATTAGCTTGTGCTCCAGAATGTGGTTGTACATTAGCATATCCTGCACCAAAAAGTTCTTTAGCTCTATCAATTGCTAATTGCTCAATCACATCAACACATTCGCACCCGCCATAATAGCGTTTACCAGGATATCCTTCGGCATATTTATTAGTTAAAACTGAACCTTGTGCTTCCATCACAGCTTCACTAGTAAAGTTTTCTGAGGCAATTAATTCTAATTTGTTTTGCTGACGGCTACTTTCTTCACCAATCATTTTTGCAATTTCAGGATCTACTTGGGTTAAAAAACTCATTTTACATTCCTCCAAAGATAATATTAAAGAGCTTCATACTGAGCACGATGTCCACCAATATACTTTGGTCTAGTTCGTGCCGCAATAATCATCGCTGCACCGATATTTTTTATCGACAACCGTACCGGTACTGCAACTTTTTTCAAGTGCATCCCAATTAAGGTTGCGCCAATATCAACGCCAGCATGAGCTACAATTGTCTCAACTACCACCGGATTTTTATAGGTTTTCATGGCACTATCAGCTAACGCCCCACCGGCTCTAGCCACAGGCTTTACATTAACTTTCTCTAACAAATACTGCTCACAACAGCTTTGTTCCACTACTAATGCTCGATTTAAATGCTCACAACATTGAATTGCCAAAAAAACATCATGTTCTAAGCAAGCTTCCATAAGCCCTGCTAATAAATTAGCTGCAACTTCTGCTGAGCCGGCAGTTCCAATATTTTCACCAATAACTTCACTGGTACTACAACCGACCACCAGAATATCGTTAGTTTTCAATGCACCAATTGTAATGATTTCAGTTGCTACCGTATATGCTTGTTGTTTTATTAACGCAAGCTCCATGATAATAACCTCTTTAATCAAGATTTTTTTCTAATGCTGTTATCTGATTTACTCGGCGTTCATGACGACCACCAGCAAATTCAGTCGTTAACCACGTCTTAACAATCATTTTAGCTAAGCCGGCTCCGACCACTCTTTCACCCAATGTGATGATATTCGCATTATTATGTTCAGCCGCCATTTGTGCCGAAAAAACATCATTACACAACGCCGCTCTGATTCCTTTGAACTTATTAGCGGCAATCGAAACACCAATACCGGTTCCACAAACTATAATACCTTTATCAGCTTCACCTTGTAAAATACTTTTTGCGACTTTTCCTGAAACTTCCGGATAATCAATCGCTTCAGCTTGATATGTTCCAACATCATTATATTCAATTTTCATTTCTTCCAATAAGCTTTTAATTTCTTCCTTTAAGTTAAACCCACCATGATCACTACCAATTGTAACCTTCACAATAACCCTCCAAAAATATATTACACCCCTTTAGCTATTCATTGCCAAAATTTTAGGCCAAGCCAATTCCAGCAAAGTAGCAATTTGTTGACAAGAATTTTTATAAATTGTCTCATCACCACCAAAAGGGTCACCAACATCTACCGCTGATTCCGCAAATTCACCTAACGTCAATACTTTGTGACTAAACGTGGGAACAGCTTTTATAATATCATTTTTATGATACTTCGTCATCGTTAAAACCAAATCAGCTTGTTTTAGTAACTCTAAGTTTAATAGTCTAGCTTTATGGTTATTAGCATTAATCCCTTTATCCTTTAAGACCGCTATGGCATTAGCTGAAGCCACAGCACCCGGTACCGCTGCTAAACCGGCTGAAGATATTGTTACAGCTGTGTTTAAACCAGCTTTTAAAATTTTGTCACGTAGTAAAAACTCTGCCATCGGACTACGACAAGTATTTCCTGTACAAACAAATAATACTTCCATTTTTTTGCCTCCATAAAAGTATCCAACGCCATTCTATCATATTAAGATAGCTTTTTACTAGAATATTTAACGGATGTCGTTAAGATTTTGTATGTTTTTACAATAATTTTAAGTTTACAAAGTTTAACACTTAATAATATTATGGCCACAAGCTTTGTCTAGTCGATTCATTATCGCAACCCCCAGCCCACTGCGTTTAACACCTTCCGCGAAAATAACATCGACTTTATTTTGATCAAAAAATCGTAGCGAACAATATAAATTCAAAGCAATTTGTTTCAAGATGTAACGCGAACCGTATACTACCGTTAAATTTTGTTTCGGTAAAACTTGCGCCGTTTCTTCACTAATAATAAACCCAACTTTTTTTCCTTCAGCCAATGCTTTTTGATATTCTTCCAGCATTTTTTGAATAACCGCTGTACTGTTTTCACCCTCAAATAAAACAAGCGGCGCAGCCGGAGCATAATGCTGATATTTCATCCCCGGTGCTTTCGGTTTAGCCTTAGCATCAACTACAGCCTGATCAACCACTAGTTTTGTTAAATCATGCTGTAACATTTCAAAAGTTATGGCGCCGGGACGTAATAACACCGGAATTTCGCCACTACAATCAACCACTGTTGATTCCAAGCCAATCTGACAATCACCACCATCAAGCACTCCAGCAATTTTCCCTTGCAAATCAGCCATTACAGCTTTAGCAGTAGTAGGACTGGGGCGTCCGGAAGTATTAGCACTTGGTGCTGCCAATGGTACATTAGCCAGTTTTATCAAAGCTCTGGCAATTTTATGATCCGGCATTCTTACCGCTACAGTATCAAGTCCCCCTGACACTAACGCCGGCACAAGTTCTGTTTTCTTAAAAACAATCGTTAAGGGACCCGGCCAATATTTATTTATTAAAAACTGCGCTTCTGGTGAAATTGTTTCTACTAACAGTTCTAGTTGTGCTAACTCTGCAATATGTAAAATCAATGGATTATCAGATGGTCGCCCTTTGGCCTGATAAATTTTTTCAACAGCCTTATTATTAAGACCATCTGCCCCCAACCCATACACCGTTTCTGTTGGAAATGCCACTAACTCACCATTTTTCAAGAAAGCTACTGCTTGATTCAAACTGTTTTCGTCTTCTGAAGCTATCATCAGCTTAGTTTCCATCTTAACTCTCCCTTTTTCCTATTACCACCACACGGTCAATTCCGCCATAATCTTTAATAATCTCCCAAATTTCTAGATCATCATATTGTCTAGCGATTTCAGCTACACTTTGTGCCTGATTTATTCCAACTTCAAACATCATGAAGCCACCATCAATCAATAAATGTCGCCCTTGCTGAATCAATTCAATATAACAATCTAACCCTTCAGCACCTCCGGCCAAGGCTAAATAGGGTTCATTTTTCACTTCCGGTGCCAATGATGCTATATCAGCATTAGGAATATACGGCGGATTTGACAATAACGCTGTAAATTTAGCTCCCTTAAGCGGTTCACAAAGATTGCCTAAAACAAACTCTAGTTTTTCACTTACAGCTAACTTTTCAGCATTTTCTTTCGCAACCGCTAAGGCTTCCGGTGATATATCTACCGCTACTCCGGTAACCGCTGTAGGTGAAAGTTTCGCGATGGACACAGCAATTGCGCCACTACCGGTTCCAATATCGACAAAGCGTGGATTTTCATAGTTACTTAACAATTTTAAGGCCTGTTCTACTAAAATTTCAGTATCGGGACGCGGAATCAAGACCGCCGGAGTAACTTTGAATTCTAAACCCATAAATTCTTTATAACCCAAGATGTAAGCTACCGGCTGCTTCGCTACACGTTTTTTGATTGCTTCGCGAAAACTTGTTAGTTCCTGCGGTAATAACGGTTTATCAAATTCTACATACAAATAAATTCGTTCTTTTTTCAAGATATTAGAAAGCAGTACTTCAGCATCAAGGCGTGGATTTTCCACGCCTTTTTCTGCGAAATACTGCCCTGTCCATTTTAAAATGGCTCCGATTGTCCAAACTTCTTTAGCTTTTGTCATCTTAAGTAACCTGCTTTAATTTTTCACTTTGATCGGCAGTAACTAAAGCTGTTATCAGCTCGTCCAGCTCACCATTTAAAACATAGTCAAGCTTATGCAAAGTTAATCCTACTCTGTGATCAGTCACTCGTCCTTGCGGGAAATTATAAGTTCTGATTCGTTCACTACGATCACCTGTTCCGACTTGACTTTTCCGATTTTCCGCAATTTCTGAGCGCTGAGTTTCTTCAGCTAAATCCTGAATTTTCGCTCTCAAAACTTTCATCGCTTTATCTTTATTCTTTAACTGTGATTTTTCATCTTGGCATTGTACTACAATTCCGGTTGGCAAATGCGTTATTCGAACTGCTGATTCCGTTCTATTAACGTGCTGTCCACCCGCGCCACTGGCACAATATGTATCAATTCGCAAATCATTTTGATTTATCACAACATCAACTTCTTCTACTTCTGGTAAAACAGCCACAGTTACCGTCGATGTATGAATACGACCACTGGATTCAGTGGTTGGTACACGTTGTACCCGATGAACGCCACTTTCATATTTCAACTTACTATAAGCACCATAACCATCAATTTCAAAAACAACTTCTTTAAAGCCACCTAATTCCGTCGGATTAGAATCTAAAATTTCTGTTTTCCAGCCTTGAACTTCAGCATAGCGCGTATACATTCTAAACAAATTGCCCGCAAACAACGCTGCTTCATCGCCACCAGCACCACCACGAATTTCAACGATAACGCTTTTATCATCATTGGGGTCTTTTGGTAACAACAAAATTGGTAATTCTGTTTCCAAGACCGACAGCTTGGTTTTCAGCTCTGCTACTTCCAAATCAATCATCTTTTTAAATTCGTCGTCAGTCTCTTCTTTTTGCATTTCTTTAGCATCATCGAGGCCTTGTAAAACCTCTTTATACTCTCTAAACTTTACTACAATTTCGCCCAATTTAGAGTGTTCCCTAGTATATTTTTGCCATTTATTCATATCAGCAATAATATCAGGATCACTAATCATCGACTCCAGTTGTAAGTATTTATCTTCAATGGCTTGTAATTTATCAAGCACAAAATCCACCTCATTATTTTTTAATCAACTACACTAACTTCTTCCAGTGCTCTGATTGCCACTTCAACCTGCTCATCATCCGGCTCATTAGTGGTTAAATTTTGCAACCACAATCCCGGTAATGTTGCAAATTTTACAAATTTGTTTTCACTGCGTCCAGCATAACGAATTATTTCATATGATATTCCGGCGACTACCGGCAACAAAATAATCCTTGATAATATTCTCATCCACAAATCAGGCCAGCCTAAAAAAGCAAACATTAAAATACTAACAATCATCACAATCAATAAAAATGATGTTCCACACCGCGGATGAAGGGTGCTGAATTTCTGCACATTCTCCACTGTCAAAGGCACACCAGCTTCATAAGCATGAATGGTTTTATGTTCTGCACCATGATATTGAAATACTCTCTTAATATCCTTCATGCGGGATATTCCATATATATAAAGGAAAAAAATCAACATCCTTAAACCGCCTTCGGCTAAATTTAAGAGCATTGGATCTTTTATCGCACTATGAACATATTTTGCAGCAGCGGTTGGAATAATTACAAATAACACTATTGTTAAGCACAATGAAAAAATCATTGTCAACACAATCTCTTTGTCACTCAAAGTTTCACCTTCATCACCGGCCATTTGTGCCGAATACGAAAGTGCCTTTAGCCCCACCACTAAAGATTCACCCAATGCCACTACTCCGCGAAGCATCGGCTTTTTTAATATTGGGAATCTTTCCGCAATCGAAATAATTTTTTCGTTTTTTACCGTAATTGTCCCTGATGGCTCTCGCACTGCCGTCGCCACCGCATTAGCATTGCGCATCATTACTCCTTCAATTACAGCTTGCCCACCAATATTCGGCTTTTTATCCACCTTAGCCTCCTAAAAATCACTTATATTATAAATGAAGCAGAGCATCTCTGCTCTGCATCCATTTATTTTATTTACCGTAACGTTTATTGAATTTTTCAATTCGTCCGCCAGCTGTAATATTACGTTGCTGACCTGTAAAGAAAGGATGGCATTTGGAACATACGTCCACACGTAATTCAGGTTTAACGGAACCAGTCATAAAAGTCTGTCCACAACCACAAATAACTTTTGCCTCTTTAAAATCAGGATGAATTTGTTCTTTCATTAATTATTGCACCTCACTCTTTCCCCAACCAGGGTTAAATATTTTGTTAAAACTAAGCCTTAACCCTGTTGAAGGCAAAGCTAGTCAGTCTTGAGAACACAGCAATCTCGAACGCAACAAGCAATAACTGTGCTTATCACCAGACAATTATAGCATACCGCTAAAAACTGTGCAAGAATAAAAAGATTTTTTAACTCCGGTAAAATATTTCGCGACCGCCCTTACTTTACAGGAAATTTTTTCATTAACAGCGAATTAAACTGTAAATAATTTTATGTTAGGAGTTTTTGCTATGACCTTCAACCTAGATAAAAACGCAGATAATATCATTATTCATATCAGTGGTAGTATTACCATCAATTACAGTATCAAAATCAGAGAACAAATCCTCCTAACCCTCAATCAAGGTTATCACCATTATACTTTAGATTTAGCTGCTGCTGATTATATCGATAGTGCCTCCTTAGGTATTTTTGTTGCACTACACAAAATAATTACCCAAAGTGACGGTAGCTTAACTTTAATAAATTTAAATGCTACTTTACTCGAAATTTTCTGCTCCGGACAATTAGAACATACCTTAAATATAAAATTACAATAATTTTATTATCTTACTGTTTTTTATTATTACATTTTGTTAAAAACTTATCAATTTTGATAATAAATCGTTCATGAATTCCTTCACCAATTTTTTCGTTATTATCAAATGCCGTTACTTTAAAAACCAATTTACGTTCTACTATTTCAATTAACTCAGCGGTCGCCGTAACACTCATTCCTATTGGTGTAGCCGCTAAATGTCTAACATTTAAACTAATCCCTACCGTCCCCAAACCGCTTTCCAGTTTATCATCAACGCATTTTATAGCAGCCCCCTCCATTAAACCGATCATCGCCGGCGTTGCATAGACCGCTATACTACCACTGCCATAACTAATCGCAGTGTTATTGGTGCTGACAACTTCACTTTTTTCAGCAAGCAAACCAATTTTCAACTTCATTGCCCCCACTCTTTTCTTGTACAGTTATTTTTTTAGATAATGACTAAAGCTCCCTAACACTAATTGTGGAAACTTTTGTTTTATTTTTTCAATAAATAATAGCGTTCCTAGCATCTTACTGTCACATTGTGGCATAATCTTCAAAAAAGCATTTGGATCAACATTTAAATTACGCAACTGAATCATATCAACTTTAGTTTCTGCCAGAAAACTCTCCCAAGCCTCAAATTCGCTTAAACGGTCATTAAGCCCTGGAAAATAGAGCATATTTAAAGAAACAAACACTCCATTACTTTTCGCATAATTAATCGATTCTTTAACATTATCAAGACTGTAATTAGCTTTATAATAAGCATCATAAGTCTCATTAATCGCACTAATAATACTAACTCTCATCGTATCAAGTCCGGCATCTACGATTTTTTTTATACCTTCAGTATAACCGGCATTGGTATTAATATTGATTTGGCCAGCTGAAGTTTTTGTTCTGATAATTTTTATCCCCGCTGCAATATTATCAGCCGCTAACGATGGTTCACCTTCACAACCTTGACCAAAACTAATAATCCCTTCCGGAGCATATTCTAGATGATAAGTTCCAACTTCTGCAATTTCTTGTGGGGTCGGTTTAAAATCAATGCGACTTTGGGGCGAAGGACAACATTCTGCTGGTTGCAGCGATATACAGCCGTAACAATTGGCATTACAAACTGGTGAAACCGGCACTCCCGCTTCCCAGCGTCGATAAAATAAGTTTTGAGCCGTACAACAATGCCATTGTAAGGAGCATTTAGCCAATTGCTCTACTATTCTATTATCAGCTAATTCTTTCTTCGTTTTATTTACTAATTTTTTTAGTTGATTAGTATTAAAGCCTAAAGGGTTCCATTTAGTAGCATCATCAGTTTTAAGCGCCGCTACATGTAATTCATCCTTATATAGCACCACCGCAGTATAGCCATATAATGGCAAGGCTTTTGTATTAGCATCCTCTTGATATGCCGGCAAATAAGTTCTGGTATAACCCGCCGGTAAAATTGCCGCCACCGCTTGCCCTGACAGCGTCACAATCTTATTGTTTTTAAACCCCAGTGCTTGACGTTGTGGCAATAACATTAAATCAGCACCTTCAGGTAACGGAATAAGATCTTGCGGTTTTAACAAAATAGTCTCTGCACCAATTCGGCCTAACCCCAAAAATTCAGGATCATCAAAAATTTCACCATTTTCATCAGCAAATAACGCTGTTATCATTTCATCACCTATTTATTAAATTTATTCATCGCTTTATCTAGCCCTTCTTTGAGCCAACTTTCTAACGCTAAGCCTATTTTTTCAAGAATCTCTACTACTATCCCCTGTTCTTCTTTAGAAAATTTACCTAGCACATAGCCTACGACCGTCCAACCTTGTGGTGGTCTGCTAATTCCCACACGCACTCGCGGAAAATCTTCTTGCCCTAAATTGACCAAAATCGATTCAATCCCATTATGGCCACCGGCACTTCCTTTTTTTCGCAATCTTATTTTTCCTAAAGTCGTATCCATATCATCATAAATTATAATAACATCTTCTAACTGCGCCTTATACCACTTAACAATAGGGGCAACAGCTACTCCACTTAAATTCATATAAGTTTGCGGTTTCACTAAAATAACTTGCTCATTATTTATTTTTATTTCGGCAATTTGTGCCTCAAATTTATTTTTCCAAGTAACAACCCCATGCTTTGCCGCCCAGGCATCGATAGCCATAAAGCCGACATTATGACGAGTTTGGCTATATTCACTGCCCGGGTTTCCTAAACCCACAACAATTTTCATTTTTTCACCCTTATATCTAAAATAAGGACACGTTACACGTGTCCTTATAATAATTTTATCTAAATAATTTACTAACAGATTTTTGACCGTAGATTAATTCAATCGCTTCCGCAAAGACTGGTGCCACTGATAAAATTTTAATTTTGGAGGATTTTTTTTCTTCAGCTAACGGAATCGTATCCGTAATAATTAATTCCTTAATATTAGATGCTTCCACTCTGGCAATCGCCGGGTCACTTAAAATCGCATGCGTACAACAAGCATAAACTTCTTTTGCCCCAAACTTACCTAAAGCTTTTGCACCTTCAACTAATGATCCCGCAGTATCTACAATATCATCCACAATCACCGCAGTTTTACCTTCAATGCTACCAATTAAATTCATAACCTCTGCTACACCCGGCATTGGACGACGCTTTTCAATAATTGCAATCGGTGCTTCTAAGCGATCTGCTAATTGTCTAGCTCTTGTTACACCGCCTAAATCCGGCGATACTACTACAATATCTTTCAAGCCTTTAGTTTCAATATAATCCGATAAAATCGGCACACCTAATAAATTATCTAACGGAATATCAAAAAAGCCTTGAATTTGTCCAGCATGTAAGTCCATTGTAATAACACGACTAGCTCCGGCTCTCGTTAGCAAATCCGCCACTAACTTAGCTGAAATAGGTTCACGACCACGGGTCTTGCGATCTTGACGAGCATAAGCATAGTAAGGAATAACGACCGCAATATTTTTAGCTGAAGCTCTTTTACAAGCATCAATCATTATTAACAATTCCATTAAGCTATCATTTACAGGCTGACAAGTTGGTTGAACAATAAAAACTTCTTTGCCACGAACACTCTCATCAATCATAACTTGAGTTTCACCATTGTTGAAATGTCCAACATAGGCATTACCCAAAGGAATATTTAAGCATTTCGCAATATTCTTCGCCAATTGCGGATTGGCATTACCTGTAAATATACGGATTCTGTCACTGTTAGCTAATGTCATTTTATAAAAACCTCCAACGATATTAATTTATTTTCTTTTTTGCCATTCTTCTATATTAGTTTGGCGTGCTCTAGCCACACCTAAGGCTGATCCCGGAACATTTTTAGTAATAGTAGAGCCAGCTGCTACATACGCACTTTTACCAATCACCACCGGGGCAACTAGATTTGAATTACAACCTACAAAAGCTTCATCTTCAATGGTCGTACGATGTTTATGCTTACCATCATAATTAACAGTAATCGTCCCTGACCCAATATTAACCGCACTACCCATATCAGTGTCACCAATATAACTCAAATGCGGAATTTTACTACCAACACCAACTACGGAATTTTTAACTTCAACAAAATTGCCAACTTTAGCATTATCACATAACTTTGTATCAGGTCTTAAATGTACATACGGCCCTACTGTTACATTATTGGCTATTTCACAGTCATGAGCATAACTGAAACTTATTTTCACACTCTCTGCTATAACCGTATTTTGAATTCTAGTATTAGGTCCAATTTCACAATTAGAACCGATAACCGTATCGCCTTCCAACCAAGTGAACGGATAAATAATAGTATCTTTTGCTACAATAACTTGTTCATCAATATAAGTAGTATTAGGATCCATAATCGTAACACCATTATTCATCAACTCAATATTTTTACGGCGACGAATAATTTGCTCCGCTTGCGCAAGTTGCACTCGAGAATTAATCCCTAAAGTTTGTTCATAATCAGAGGTCGCAACTGCCCAAACCTTTTCCTTACGACTATTCATAATTCCAAATACATCAGTTAAATAATATTCACCTTGTGCATTGTCACAATTCAATACTGATAATGCACTAAACAACGCCTTGTTGTCAAAACAATAAATACCAGAATTAACTTCAGCGACAAGTAACTCTTCCGGCGTCGCATCTTTTTGTTCTACAATTTTTACAACCTCGCCGGTAGCGCTACGAATAACGCGACCATAACCGGTAGGATCCGGCATTTTAGCTGTTAAAACAGTAGCCTTAGCTTTTGAAGCAATATGTTCATCATATAATTCTTTTAGCAACTTACTGGTCAAGAGTGGTGTATCACCACATAAAACCATAACCGTACCGTCAAAAGTTTCCAACTGCTTTTGAGCCTGTAACACAGCATGACCCGTTCCTAACTGTTCAGTTTGCATAACAAAATCAGCTTGCTGTTGTAATTGTTCGGCCACAACTTCCGCTCCAAAGCCAATTACTACAATATTACGTTGGGCTCCTGCGCCATTAGCTGCATCCAGCACTTGCTGAACCATCGGCTTACCGCCAACACAATGTAATACTTTCGGTAAAGTTGATTTCATTCTAGTTCCTTTACCGGCAGCTAATATCACCGTTTGTAAATTAGACACAACCATTCCTCCATTTATCTTTGCCATTATATCGTTATATCTTTCACTTGTACAGATATTTTATGACAAACAGCTTTAAGTTTCGACATTTTTTTTATTTTTCCTGCTAATTTTCTAAAGCATCAAAAATAAAAATCCTAACCGAACTTAATTATAACTTCAAATTAGGATTTTTTCTATGACTTTTAGAACATCTGATAATAAAAGATATTTTTTATTCTTTTCGGGCTTGGTGAATGGCCTCCATATCAATTAACAAGGTTTGCTCCGAGTTTTCCATATGCTCAACCGCTAATTTCTGCGCTAATTCTACATCGCGTTGCGCAATCGCTTCCACCAACCTACTGTGTTCTTCCAGTGTTTTTTTCAATCTTCCGGGATATGACATTGACATCGACCGAAATCTTGTCATTTGCTCTCTTAAATTAGAAATAATCCCGACCAATCTTTGGTTACGACTTGCTTTATAAAGAATATCATGAAACTCCATATCATCTTCAACAACTTTTTTCATATTTCTCGTCTCAATATTTTCACCAATCGAAACAAGCAATCGTTCCAGTTGTTCTAATTCTTCTTCAGTGATACGTTCAGCGGCCAATCCACTGGCCAAAGCATCTAGAGTTGTTCTGATTTCAAAAACTTCATTGATATCACGAATAGAAATGTTAGCTACATAAGTACCGCGTCGTGGCAACATAATAACATAGCCTTCCAGTTCCAGCTTACGCATCGCCTCGCGCACCGGAGTTCTGCTAACACCAAGTTCATCCGCTAATTGAATCTCCATTAGTCGCTCACCCGGCTTTAAAACACCACTTCTAATTGCTTCGCGTAAAGTTTCACAGACAACTTCGCGTAAAGGTTGATAACTATCCAATCTTATCGGTGCTAATCGTCGTTTCATGCTGTTCCCCACTTCTTTACACTGTTCTAGTTACAATGATTTTCGCTGAAGTTATCTGTTCTAACCTTGTCGCAAGTTCTTCAGCTTGTTCCTTTGTATCAACTAAGCCAAATACAGTCGGTCCACTGCCCGACATTAAACTAGCACTGGCTCCAAACTCCAACATTTTTTCTTTTAACAGAGAAATTTCATTGTACTTTTTTATAGTAACACTTTCTAATACATTACACAATAAAGCAGCTATTCCTTGAGAATTTTTTTTCTGCAATTCTTCAATAACCATTGCTGTTTCAGGATGTTTATCAACCTTGGATTGATCATAATTATTATAAACCCACGCAGTTGAAACACCTAGCATCGGTTTCGCTAAAACAACATAAGTCTGTGGAAATGAAGGTAACGGTGTTAGTATTTCACCACGACCTTTCGCCAGCATCGTCCCGCCTCTTAAACAAAACGGGATATCAGAGCCCAATTGCGCCCCAATTTCACACAATGTATCCAGCGACAAGTTTAATGACCACAATTTATTAAGTCCCTGCAACGTCGCTGCCGCATCAGCACTACCACCAGCTAAGCCTGCCGCCACCGGAATATTTTTTTCTAAAATTATTTTCGCGCCGGCTGTTACATTATATAATTCTTTTAATTTAACAGCCGTCTGATAAATTAAATTATCTTTATCATCAGCAACACCCTCTACTGCACTAATCAGTTCAAGACCTTGCTCTCTTAAGGAAAAATGCAGTACATCATGAAGTTGAATTGATTGCATAATCATTTCAACTTCATGATAACCATCAGGACGTTTACCCAAAACATCTAATGTTAAATTAATTTTCGCCTGTGCTTCTAAGCTAAACATCATATCATCCATTCGCTTTTTTTAAATCATCAGCTTCTTTGCCGGTAAATAACCCATCAATATCAAGTAGCACCAATAGTCTGCCATCTTTTTTTCCCAGACCTTTAACATATTGGGTATCAAGTTTAGATACAGCCGGAGGCGCTTCAATATTTTCGTGTTCCAAATGAACAACCTCTGCCACCCCATCCACCATCAATCCCACAATTTGCCCTTTAAAATCAACCACGACAATTCTGGAATTTTCGGTTTCTGCACTAACTTTCATCTTAAAACGTTTTTTCATATCAATAACAGGAATGATCTGTCCACGTAATTTAATAATCCCTTCCATAAAATCAGGAGTATGGGGCATTTTAGTCAATTGTTCAATTTTATTAATTTCTTGAACTTTCATTATCGGTAATGCATATTCTTCCTTACCTAAATAAAAAACAACAACCTGTAAATCATCTCTCATTTTACCTTCCATAAAAACAACTCCTTTTTTAGATAGAAATAACGTTTTCTCGGCAAGAATAAATTTCCAAAATTCATCTTAATTCTATTATAAAGTTAAATCATTAATTTTAAAAGATATCTATTCCAACCGGACAGTGATCACTGCCTAAAATTTCTTCATAAATATAAGCAGCTTTTAAATTATCTTTTAATTGTTGCGAAACAATAAAATAATCAATCCGCCAACCAATGTTTTTACTGCGTGCTTGTCTCATATAAGACCACCAAGTATAAGCCTCAATTTTATCAGGATAAAAATAACGATAGCTGTCAATAAAACCACTATCCAATAGCGCGGTCATTTTTTGACGTTCTTCATCCGTAAAACCGGCATTTTTCCTATTAGTTTTAGGATTTTTTAAATCTATTTCAGTATGTGCTACATTTAAATCACCACAAATCATCACCGGCTTAGCTTTTTCCAAGCTAAGTACATAATTACGGAAAGCATCTTCCCAGCTCATCCGATAATCTAGCCTAGCTAATTCTTGTTGTGAATTAGGCGTATAGACATTAATCAGATAGAATTTTTCAAACTCTATTGTGATAACGCGCCCCTCATTATCATGCTCCGGTATTTCCATACCATAACTAACACTTAACGGATTTATTTTCGTCAAAATAAGAGTTCCGGAATAACCTTTTTTTTGTGCACTGTTCCAATACTGTTGATAACCCGGAAAATCAAACACAACTTGTCCTTCTTGCATTTTAGTTTCCTGCAAACAGAAAACATCAGCTTCAACCGCTGTAAAAAAATCCATAAACCCTTTGCCCATACAAGCTCTCAGTCCATTAACATTCCACGATACAAGTTTCATAACAGCCTCCATTAAGCTAAATTATTAGCAATATCCGCAAATTCTTGCAAACTTAAAGTTTCGCCTCTTCTATTACCATCAATACCGGCTGATTCAAGGGCTCCCTTAATTCTGTCCGCCGGTATTCCGGTTGTTTTAAGTGAATTACTAAGCGTTTTTCGGCGTTGTGCAAACCCGCCTTTGGCAATAGTAAAAAACATTTTTTCACTATTAACCTTTACTGCCGGTTGTGGTCGAACCTTACAACTTATTACCACCGAATCAACTGCCGGTGACGGAATAAATGATTTTGGCGGCACTAACGCAACAATTTCCGGTTCAGTGTAATATTGAACCGCCACTGACAACGAACCATAATCTTTTTTGCCAGGCTTAGCAATCATTCTGTCTGCAACCTCTTTTTGAATCATTGTCACCAATCTAGTCACCGGTAACTTTTGTTCTAATATTCCCATAATAATTGGCGTTGTGATGTAGTAAGGAAGGTTTGCCACGACCTTAAACGGTTTATCTTCCACCAATTCTCTAATATTAACCTTTAATATATCATCATGAACAATTCTAACATTATCATAGCCTTCTAAGGTTTTTGCTAAAACTGCCGGCAATTTATTATCAATTTCTACAGCAATAACATTAGCTTTAGCTTCTGCTAAAGCTTGTGTCAAAGTACCAATCCCCGGTCCTATTTCTAACACCGTTTCGCCTTCCTCAATCTCAGCAGCGTTGACAATATTATTGACAACAGTTTCATCAATTAAAAAATTTTGCCCCAGTTTTTTACTCATATGAATATCAAAAGTTTTTAAAATATATTTCGTAACTTCCTTTTTCGCAATAATCGGCTTCATTTAGTTTCCTCCATCTTTTCATCCAGTACCATTTTATTAAATTCTTCTTCAAACTCAGTTCTGCTTACGCCATATTTATTGAGCCGTTGCAAAAAGGTTTTAGCATTAGCATAGCCAATCCCTAGCGCCGCTCCTAATTTAGCTCTTCTCACCGCCGCCGTTGCCACACCATTAAGATTATATTTTACAAGATCAGCGTGACTAAATTCAGTACCTTCTTGCCACTCCAAACACCGCACTTTATTTAACGCGTTTCTAATCGCCTCCGGCGTTGCTTGTTCAACACCAATATCATTATTAGCCGTAGCCTCCGCCTTCGGAATAAAGGCATGCTTAGCATCCGGAAAGCGCTTACTGAGAAAGTTTCTAATCTTTTCTCCACCGTAGTCAGGATCCGTTAATATTATGATGCCCCGTTTTTTATAAGCTTGTTTTATCAATGTTAAGGTATGATTATGCAAGTTAAAGCCATGCGTCATAATGCAGTCAGCTTCTACCGCTTTATTAATAGCATTTACATCTTGCTTTCCCTCAACAATAATAACTTCTTTAATCATTTAATAGCCCTACTTTATATTAATATCTTTGACATAATATTATACTACAAATTTATCATTATTAATATTTATCTAAAAAAAATAACAGGGCTTCCCCTGTTATTTCGCGAATTTATTCTGCTAGTACATAAACCTTGACCGTGCGTCGCCCAAAACGCATTGCCTCACCATAGTCTTCCATACACAAGTCAATAATATTGCCTTTTATAGCGCCACCCGTATCTGCGGCTAAAGCAGTACCATATCCCGGGATATAAAGTCTGGTGCCTAATGGTATAACTCTTGGATCAACCGCTACCGTCCCATAACCTGCTCTAGTTCCTGTAGCTGTTATACCTTGTCCATTGCCATCAGATGGCAAGTAGGCTGTTGCTTCCATATAATGAACTGCTTGAAATCTACTGGTACCACGCGAAGTATCAATAACATCACGAGTTCCTACTCTTACTATCTGTGGTACCGCTGGCGTTATTAGATTTTCAGAAATTATTTCCTCTGAAATCTGCTGTCCATCTGCTAATTTTATTTTAATTTTGGCAATTTTGGTACCATTTTTACCGTATTCAGCAACCTGACTATTGCCTTTTTCCATATTAGGATCAGGCTGATTTATTACAGTAAAAGGTTCGACAATTTCGCGCTCGACAATTTGTTCTGTTAATGACATTATTGTTATAGTCATGCCATTTTCAATCTTACTGTTTTCACCAGGTTCAACCTTTACCAAATCTTCCGGCTGTTTTACCGCAGCCACGAGTTCACCGACAGTCGGCTTACCCGTCATCATCGTTTTAGCCTGACCCTTATAAATAACATTTACCGGAACAGCTCTGTGCACTGTAATAACCGTTCCATTAGTTAACTTCGGTGTCGACAAACGATATTCATCAAGCGGACCTAAAACAACTCCCGCTTGTTCTAAAACCTGAACAGGTTTTCTTTTTAATGTACTAACAACTACATTGTTTCCATCAGCAACGATTTGAACCTCTTTTGGGGTCCAAACAAACCCTGTTGCCAGCATTACGGTGAGAAACAATCCTAACGTAGCTACAAGCATTTTGCTCGTAAATCGCGATTTTCTGGGCTGAGTATTATTCATAAAATCTCCCCCTTTCGATGCGCTTGTGCATTATAACATGCACATTTATTTTTTGTCAAACATTAATCATATTTTTTTGCAAAAAATCATAAAAAAACAGGATTAATTTCCCATATATTATCCATGGAAAATTAATCCTGTTTTTCGTTAAAGCACTGTTATTAAAAGTTTTTCAACTTTTTTCGACAAATTATTCAATTGTTCTTTTTTCCAATTATTTTTTTTGCAGTTTCGTAATAATTTTTCAGCAAAAATAACTTTATAGAGCAATATTTTTGTTGTTTTTTTACATTTTTCCTCATTGTCATAAGGCTGTTTTAGTCTGAATTATTACCTGAAAATACCTTTTTAGTCATAGTTTTAAACCAACTAAAATTTTCCAAGCAATGAATTATAATTAGTGCTGTTATAACATAAGCTGACCAACTATGAATCTCTTTGACAACACCAAATCCAGACCGCCCTAAATAAACAGCAACATTACTTTTGAATTCCAACAAATAGCCTGTGGTCATACAAAATAAAAAGCTTATTAACAATAAGAAGTCCACCCAATATTTTCTTTGAAGTTTATCCAATTTTGCCACCTCCGTTTTTTTATTTTACAACAGTTCTGTTACAAATTGATGATATTAAGGGGTAAGTAATCGCACCAAATTTCTACCACATAAACATGGTTCCTTCTCCAGCTTCACTAATTGTCCGGTTCGATACCGAATAATCGGCATCGCTTGAGTCGCCAACGATGTTAAGACCAACTCGCCCATCTCACCTAAGCCCACTGGTTCTTGCGTGCAAACATTAATAACCTCTGGATAAAAATAATCTTCATTAACATGAAATCCTTGTTTGATAATGCACTCAAACGCAATTCCCGGCCCAATTAATTCAGGAATAGAAAATAAATTAAACACAATCGCGCCCATTCTCGATTCCAAATGTTCCGAAATTGGGCTGCGTAACATATTATTAATCGAAAATACTGTACTAATCGGCATCTTAGCAAAATCATAGCCAAAGGCCTGCCCTGCAACAAGTAAATGTAGTATTCGCTGAGGGCTGGTCGCCAAATAATTGATATTGAATTTTTTAATTACTTCAAGTTGCTTTTCCAGTTGCTTAACCTTAATCGGCACAACCGTTGCCCCAATCATTTCTGCAGCATACTGCATCCCTTGTGCAATCGGCGTAAAATAGTCCTCATAAATTTGGATGATTGAAGAAATATTTAATCCACCAGCTACTAAACAACGCGCTAAAATCTCAATACTATGTCTAATGTCTGCCGAGGTATAGGCCATCACTAACGGGGGTAAGGATTCAATGGGCTCAATTCTAACGACCGAGTTCATCTCCAGGGTCAACATCCCCAGTGGTGCATTGGCTATTAACTCTTCTTTAGTCGTAAACGGCAATTTATTAAGATCTTGAATTACTTCGATATCTTGTAATGCTACTTTGCTGTCGGCAAATTTTTTCTGATAAAAGCCACTTTTCTCTTGCACCCATTTGATGGTCTGTTGCAACCGTTGGCTTTGCAACTCCTCCATCGCCGAGCGAGGCATGGTCTCTATCTTTTCATCAAAGTACATGAAAACATCCTCCACTAATTAATTTTGCTACTACCAGCGACTTCCCTTAGCCCTACCATCAATAAAAATATAACTAGACATAAAAATATTACATCTAGTTATTACTGTTTAATATTAAACTATTTGTGCTTGTTACAGTGGTTTACGATAGAAAAACGGCAAATAACTTTCAAAGCCGATTTCACGGAAATTCAAAATTGCTTCGGTACCACCAACAAATAACACCCCACCCGGTTTTAAAGCATCAAAAAATCTTTTGTATAATTCAAATTTTGCTTCATCCGTAAAATAAATTACCACATTACGACATAAAATCAAATCAAAGCCTTTTTCAAAAGGGTCCAATAACAAATTATGGCGTTTAAATTCCACACAATTTTTAATATCTTCCGATACCAAATATTTGCCATCTCTTACTTGGAAATGCTTTTGCGCACGATGTTGCGAAATATTTTTGAACTCATTTGAAGAATACATCCCCATTTTCGCTTTTGCTAAAATTTCAACATCCAAATCAGTCGCTAAAATCCGATGTTTCGTACCCGGCGTCAAATCCTTTAAGATCATTGCCAAAGAATATGGTTCTGCACCTAACGAACAACCAGCACTCCAAATATTTAATTTTGGCGTCTTCTGCAACAACTCCGGAATAACCTTACTCTCAAGTTCCGTAAATTTTTCCGGCGTCCGAAAAAATTCTGTCACATTAATCGTTAAATATTCAATAAAATCACTAAATAATTTTGGATCCGGTTCAACCTTATTCCACAATTCCATATAACCTTTAACATCATACCGTCCCATTAAATTAGTGAGCCGTCGTTGCATTTGGCTCGGTTTATAAAAATTAAGGTTAATACCTGTTTTATCATTTAATTTTTGCTTAAATAGCTCCCACTCTTTATCCTGCACAATAAAAACCCCCATATGATCCCTTTTTATTATTCCAAGTAAGGGTATTCGCTATGGAGGCTCAAAAATCCTACTATTTATTAACTTTTATTTCACCAATATCTAAACTTATATCCAGCGCCATCACCGAATGTGTAATCGCTCCTACCGAAATAATATCAACACCAGTCTTAGCAATATTTTCAATCGTCAATAAGTTAACGCCTCCGGAAGCTTCTACCAACGCTTGTCCCTTAATCATCTCCACCGCCTGCAACATTAGTTCCGTCGACATATTGTCAAGCATAATAATATCAGCCTTGCCGATTAATGCTAATTCCACCTGTTCTAAGGACTCTACCTCTACCTCAATTTTAACAGTATGTGGAATGCTTTGTCGTACTTTATTAATCGCCTCTAAAATTCCGCCAGCAACCTTAATATGGTTATCTTTAATCATCACAGCATCATATAAGCCAAAGCGATGATTACGACCGCCCCCCACCGTTACTGCGTATTTTTCGAGCAGTCGCAAGCCCGGAGTTGTTTTTCGCGTATCAGCAATCTTTGCCGAGTAACCTTTAATACAGTCTGCAAACTCTTTTGTTTTAGTAGCAATTCCGCTCAAACGTTGCAATAAATTAAGTGCTAATCTTTCACCACTCAAAATAGTTTGTGCATCACCTTCAATTTTAGCAATAACATCCCCAAATTCCAGTGTCTCACCGTCTTTTTTACATTCTACATACTTTATTTGCGGATTTAAATATTGAAAAACGTATTGAGCTATTTCATTACCGGCCAAAATGCCATCTTGTTTCGCATGAATAACAGCAGTAGTTATCGCCCCTTGGGGTACAATATTTTGGGTCGTAATATCACCGCTCCCCAAATCTTCGGCTAACCATTGCTTAATATTATGTTCTATCATTTTTTTTGAGTAATACATAGAAACTCCTTTGAGTTATTATTTATGTTGTAAAATATGATGTTGCCAAAACGGCGATTGTCTCGGACAATCTTGTCTAAAGTGACCACCGCGGCTTTCCGCTCTCATAATGGCTGCTCGGCAAATTAACTCGCCCACAACAATCATATTAATAGTTTCCATTTCTAGTGGAGTCATGCAGCAAAAATCCTTGAGAATTTCATTTTGACTAACAAAAAATTTCTGTCCTTTATTTAACGCTTCAATATCTCTAATAATGCCGACTCTAGTTGACATTACACTCTTTAACTCTGCTAAATTTTCTTGGACATTAATTTTTTTCTTGATATTTAATTCATGGCTACCGAAATTATGTTCAGTAAGCTCTTTAGTCTTGGTACTTAATAGTTTTTGCACTATTTTTTTACCAAACACTAAGCCTTCTAGTAAAGAATTACTGGCTAAACGGTTGGCCCCATGTAAACCAGTACAAGCACTTTCTCCAATACAATACAATCTTTTTATATTAGTTTGTCCCCATTGATTAGTTCTAACGCCACCCATCATATAATGTGCCGCCGGTGCAACCGGGATTGCCTCTTTCGTAATATCAATGCCATATTCCAAACAAGTTTTATTAATCATTGGAAAACGTTGCAAAATTTTCTCACTACCAATAGTACTTAAATCCAGTAAAACATGCTTCTTTTTCGTCTTATTCATTTCATTAACGATTGCTCTTGCCACTATATCACGCGGTGCTAGTTCTGCCATCGAATGGTATTTTGTCATAAACCTTTCACCCTCGGCATTACGCAAAATAGCGCCTTCACCTCTCACCGCTTCTGAAATTAAAAAGTTCGGCAAACCGTCCACCGCCATTGCCGTCGGATGGAATTGTACAAATTCCATATCCATCACTACGGCGCCGGCACGATAGGCCATAGCAATACCATCAGCGGTCGCACCAGCCGGATTAGTCGTATTATTGTACAGTTGTCCTAACCCACCGGTCGATAATACAATGGCTTTCGCCCAAATAACTTCTTGATTATTATACTGGTTTAAAACTAACATTCCTTGACAAACATTTTCTTCTACTAATAAATCAATAGAAAAATACTCTTCTAAAATTGTTACATTCTCAGCTTGTTTCAATAATTCAACCATCACCGAGACAATCTGCGCCCCGGTAGAGTCACCATTAGCATGTAAAATTCGACTTCTACTATGACAGCCTTCACGACCTAAACTCAAAGTATTGCCATTTTTATCGAATTCAACCCCTAGCTTAATCAAGCGTTTTATTTCTTTTTGACCTTCTTCTACCACAATCTTCACTATTTCTTCATCGCACAGTCCAGCTCCAGCCACTAAGGTGTCTGCCACATGTAGTTCCGCGGAATCATCAGCACCTACAGCGGCCGCAATTCCTCCTTGAGCCTTGTTAGAGTTACTGTCATTTAATTTTCCCTTAACAACCAAGATTACATCTTGTCCGGCTTGAGAAATATTCCATGCCGCCATTAAGCCGGCAATGCCACCGCCCACGACTAAACAGCTAGTATTGCGACAAGGTAATTTACTGGTATCGAAATTAGTCAAATATCTTCTTGACAAATCATTCACCTTCTAGCGTTTTATCTCTAGCATTTTTTTCAGGCTTGCTAGTGCTTTAATTCTAATTTCTTCTGGTACAATTACTTTCGGTTCAAGCGTTTCCAATGCGGTTTTCACTTTCGCTAAAGTTATTCCCTTCATATCTACACAGCATAAATTATCTTTTACCATATAAAATTTTTTATCAGGACATTGAGTCTCAAGCTGATACAATACCCCGGCTTCTGTTACAACAATAAATTCTGTATTGGTGCTATCTTTGGCATATTTAATCAAACTAACAGTGCCATCAATATAATCAGCATATTGTAACACCTTTTTATCACATTCAGGATGAGCCAATACTAATGCCTCCGGATGTAATTTCTTAGCAGCTAGTACATCACTAACTAAAATATCATTATGAATTGGACAATATCCTTGCCACAACTCCATTTCTCTATTAGTTTTTTCCATAATATATGAACCGAGATTTTTATCCGGTACAAATAATATCTTTTTATCAACCGGTATTGACTTGATGACATTAATAGCATTAGCCGAAGTACAACAAACATCAGTCAAAGCTTTGACAGCGGCGGAAGTGTTAACATAAGCCACCACAAACAAGTCCGGATTTTCTGCTAACTTAGCTTGCAACGCCCCTACATCAACCATATCAGCCATTGGACAGCCGGCACTCTCCTCCGGCAATAACACAATCTTTTCCGGCGATAAAATATTTGCAGTTTCAGCCATAAACCTTACACCACAAAAAACAATTACTGCCGCATCATTTTCCGCTGCTCTTTTCGCTAATTCTAGCGAATCACCTGTATAATCAGCAATGGCTTGAATTTCCGCATTTTGATAAACATGCGCCAAAATAATAGCATTGCGTTCTTTCTTTAATCTTAAAATATCTTGTACTAACTCAGTCATTACATATCTCCTTACAGCAATATCCCTGTCCACTACCATTTTGACGGTAATTGTTGAAATTATACTACCATTTTCTTTTTATCGCAATAGTCGCAAGATTGTACACTCAGCACTACCTAGTGACATACTTTTAAATTATATCATTAAAAACAATTAAATTAATAATAATTTTCAATCCATCACTCTGATTGTTCTGAAAGTTTTACCGCCAAATTGCTTCCATACTTGCTCCGCCACCAAGATAATGCTCTTACTGCATTGACTTCATTTTCAATTTCAGCTTTATCATATGGTTGAGCACTATTATTTATTTTTTCCGCCATAAAAGCACTATCGGTTTTCCCTACATAATCTTTATCAATCCAAAAACCATAATTAATGCCATATTTATTAGGTTTCGTCAGACTCCTACCAATTGTATAATATTCAAAACCCTTTGGCGCAATAAGCTCAATTAATGTTGGCATAATATTAATATGACTACCTGCTACCTGCTGCGCTAAAATCTCTTTATTAACACCCTTGCCATAAAGAACAAGCGGAATACCATAACGTTCATACACACTCGGTGTCTTATCAATATTAACGCGATCGGCATGATCACCAACTATAATAAATAAACTGTCAGGATATTTTTGCTCAGCCGTCTCAATAAATTCTGCCAACATTTTATCAGCATACCAAAAATGTCCTAATTTTTTCATTAACTCTGGATCATTTTTAACTTCAGCCGGTCCCTCTACAAGGTCCGGATTAAAGCCTGCCGCCACTAAATCCACAGTGTAAGGCGAATGATTAGAGACCGTTAATATTACATTGAAACTGGCGTCTTCATTTTTTGTTCCCTTTAAAACTGCCTGATATAAATCCTTATCATCACAGCCCCAAACATTACCACCATCTTTATCAAAATCACCACTACTATAAAAAGCTTTAAATCCTTGGGCTAAGGAAAATTCACGAACATTTTCCCAGCTACTAGGTCCGGCATACCAAAAGTTTGCTCGATAACCTAATTTCCCAATCTGGTGTGCAATCGCAGTTTGATAAGGCTGTTTATAAGCTTCCGGCATTTGCGTTAAATATAAATTGGCATCGGCAAAACCTGTTAAAACACCCATCACTGCCGAAACCGTACTCATACCATTCGGTAAAAAGGTATTTACATAGGTTGCATTATCTTTAGCAATAATACCTTTTAAGCCATTAGCAATATTAAGGTGCTGATATTGTGGCAACAACGGCCAATTAGCATAATTTTCTCCAATAATTAAAAAAATATGCTGAGGCTTTGGTATTTTAGCACCTTGGGCTTCTTGTTTTAAATAATCATCTAAATTATTGCTATCAAAATTCTTCGCCGTTAAGCTTTTAGCATAATTTACAACTTGACTGGATTCCAGCCCCATTCCAACCGAGCTCAACAATCGATTATTGAGTTCATAAGCTCGATATAAAGCTTGGACATCATCTAAAATTGCTTCATTCAATAATTGATCTTTCGTTACCCCTGAATTTTCCCAGTCAACATTATACGCATAACTCATACTGCCCCCAAATCTTATAAAGATTGCAAGATTGTAAATCGCTAACAAAAAGACAATCCGCACTCCAATATTAGCGTAATGTTTAGAGAAGGTTGGCAAATAAACAATTTTTGTATTCAGCCACCACTTGACTACTTTTATTAAAATAAAAGCTGTAACAAAAGCAATTCCAAAGCGTAGCGGCAAATTATATTCTTGCAATAACGAAGAGGTCAAGGCACTGACATCATCATTAAAAGTATTAAAAATCAACTGATTAAAACCCGCATGAAATTGCTGATAATAAGGAATTCTAACATAAAATAAAATCGTCAAAATCAATACATAACAACTAGCCAGACCCATTCTAATTTTGACATAGAATTTTGGCACAAAAATACTGGCTAATAAACAAATTAAAAAAGATGTTCCGGCTAAAATCCCTGCTGATTTAAGGCTTATTTTAAAACCATAATATAGTGATAACATAACATCCTTCAGGATAGTACTTTCACCTAAATAATCACCCATTGTCACAATAAAACTCAATCGGAAAACAAATAATAACATTATTATAAAAATAAATAATTTCAAATCAGTTTGAAAAACTTCGTAAACGTTTTTCCAAGTAAAACCTTTTTTAAGTAAAATGTCCATAAAAAAACCTCCTATAGCAAAAAACAAGCTTTAGGAAGTTTCTATTTTAAATATTAAATTCCTGCTAAATACATAGAAATACTTAAATATTTTGCAAGGCTTGGCTTAAATCAGCAATGATATCTCTAGCATCTTCAATGCCAATTGACAATCTAATCATATCATCTGGCACACCCGCTGCTACTCTTTGAGCACTACTAAGTTGTGAATGAGTTGTGCTGGCCGGATGAATTACCAAGGACTTAGCATCACCAACATTGGCTAAATGTGATAACAATTTAAGCGAATCAATAAATCTAGCGCCACTAGCCACATCACCCTTAATCCCAAAAGTTAACATTGCACCGGCACCATTTTTTAAATATAACTTATTCAAGGCATAATCAGGGCTATTGTGAAGGTTCGGATAATTAACCCAAGCTACCGCATCATGCTGTGCTAAAAACTCAGCCACCGCCAACGCATTTTCACTGTGTCTGGCCATTCTTAAATGCAAAGTTTCTAACCCTTGTAATAACTGGAAACTATTAAACGGACTGATACAAGCCCCATAATCTCGCAACACCTGCACTCTTAACCTAGTAATAAAGGCACTTGCTCCTAAAGCTTCGGCATAATTTAAATCATGATAGCTCGGATCAGGTTTACTTAAAAGTGGAAATTTATCACTATTCCAATCAAACTTTCCACCATCAACTACCACGCCACCCATTGAAGTTCCATGACCGCCAATAAATTTAGTGGCCGAGTGAATCACAATATCAGCACCATATTCAATCGGACAAAATAAATATGGTGTTAAAAAGGTATTATCAATAATAAACGGGATCTTATTTTCATGTGCAATGTCCGCAACAGCTTGCACATCCAGTAAATTAATTTTCGGATTGCCAATTGTTTCAGCATATACCGCCTTAGTCTTATCATTGATTGCTGCTCTAAAGTTTTCTGGATCACTAGCATCGACAAAGTTAACCTTAATCCCCAAATGCGCTAAGGTATGGGCAAACAAGTTATAAGTTCCACCATAAAGTGCCGCAGAGCTTACAATCTCATCACCGGTTTGCAAAAAATTAAGCAATGTTCCCACTATTGCTGCATGCCCTGAGGCAAAGGCCAAGGCTCCAATTCCACCATCTAGTGCCGCCATTCTTTTTTCAAAGACATCAGTTGTTGGATTCATTAATCTAGTATAAATATTACCACTTTCTTTGAGCGAGAATAAATTAGCGCCATGTTCCGTATCATTAAAATTATATGCGGTCGTTTGATAAATCGGAACCGCTCTTGAGCCAGTAGTAGGGTCAGGAACCTGTCCGGCATGTACTGCCATCGTTGCAAAATGTTGTTTTTCCATTATAAATTCCTCCAGCTATATTTTTTCTAGTATCCATTGACCAGTGTTGTCTATTTGCAAATTATATTGATGATATTTTCTCAAAGTATTGCGATGTCCAATACTGATAACCGCACTATCCGGCAACTCTTTTGCTAATAATTCATACATAGTTTCTTCTGTCTGCTCATCCAAGGCTGAAGTGGCCTCATCCAAGAAAATCCATTGCGGTTTATATAGCAATGTTCTAGCAAAAGCAATTCGTTGTTGCTCTCCTAATGATAAAATTCTGCTCCAGTCATCACTTTCTGTTAATTTTGCACTTAGATGACTTAAGCTACACTTTATTAACACTTCTTCAAATTCTTTTACCGTAAGGTCTAATTCTGCTTGCGGATAAGCTAAGGCACTTTGCAGTGAGCCCAATGGCAAGTAAGGCTTTTGTGGTAAAAATATTTTTTTATCACCCTCACGCAGTTGTACTAACCCCGTCCCAAATGGCCATAATCCAGCTAAAGTTCTTAAAAAGGTACTTTTACCACAACCCGAAGCACCGGTTATCAACAGTTTGTCACCTTGCTTAATATTAAGATTTAAATCTTTTATTAAAACATTTCCTTGTGGTAATTGAACTTCCATTTTATCGATTAACAAATTATCATTCTTATTATTTTCAAAAGATATTTTACTTTGTAATTGTAACGTTTGCTCCATATTGTCGCTAAAATCAGTAATCCGTTTTACTACAGCCACCCATTCCGCTAACGTGGCATAACTGTCTACAAAAAAGGATAACGCATCTTGAACTCTACCAAAGGCACTAGATATCTGCATTAAACCACCTAATTGAATTTTACCGCTAAAATATCGTGGTGCGCCCAACAACAACGGAAAAATAACTGCCAGTTGACCATAACCGTTAGTAAACCAAGTTAATCTTTTTTGATAGCGCATCAAGGCGCGAAAGTTATTGAAAATATGAGCAAACTTTGCCTTGAAAATATTATTTTCAATCTCTTCACCACCATAAAAAGCAATGCTTTCACTATTTTCGCGCAATCTAACCATATCAAAACGAAAATCAGCTTCATAACGTTGTTGATTATAATTTAATTGAATCAATGGTTTACCAATTTTAGCCGTCAACCAGGTTCCGATAACAGCATAAATCAACGACAACCACACCATATAGCCATAGATAGTTACATTTTGACCGGCAATAACAACATTAAACTCTCCTGATAAGCGCCAAAGGACAACAATAAACGCCACTAAAATCGCCAATTGTTTTAAAAAACCCATCAGCAATTGCAAGGTCAAATTTGTAAAAAGCTTAATATCTTCACTAATTCTTTGATCAGGATTATCGGTATTATCACTGACCACCTGCATTTTATAATATGTTTGCACTTGTAACCATCTGCTTAAATATTGTTTTGTCATCCAGTTTCGCCAATTTATCTCTAACATTTGTCGCAAATATAAGGCATATACCGCTGAAAAAATATAAATTAACGCTAACAGTAAAAATTTTGCCACCAAGTCCCAAAAAGCAACTTGATTATACTCCTGCAAAGCATTATAAAAACTGTTGTACCATTCATTAATTAAAATTAAGATATAGACTCCAAAAAAATTCAACAAGGCTACTACTATCAACAAACCATAGGCTTTCCATTTTTCTTCACTTTGCCAATAATCTTTTGCCAACTTCCATAACCCTTGAAAAAAGGCCTTTTTAAATGTCGCCATTTCTTACCTCACTATCCTTTATTTAGCGAAACCTTGAGGATTATTTTTCTGCCATTGCCACGCTGAGGCAATAATATCTTTAATTTCTGTATATTGGGGTTGCCACTGTAATTCTTTTTTTATTTTAGTGGAACTCGCTATTAAGCAAGCTGGATCACCGGCTCTGCGTTCAGTTAGTTCTTTGACAATTTTAATTCCTGTAACTTCTTCTGCTGCCGCAATAATCTCCTTAACAGAAAATCCGGTACCGTTTCCTAGATTATAAGCGGTCGAACTAGCACCCCGATATAATGCTTGCAAGGCTAAAATATGTGCTTGCCCTAAATCATTAACATGAATATAATCTCTAACACAAGAACCATCAGCCGTATCATAGTCAGTGCCAAAAATTTTAATACTATTTCTTAAGCCCAAACAGGTTTGCAGTACCAACGGAATTAAATGGCTTTCCGGAGAATGATCTTCACCGATAGTGCCACTATCATCCGCACCACAAGCATTGAAATAACGCAATGCTATATAATTAAAATCATAAACCTTGGCATAGTCAGCCATAATTTGCTCCATCATTAACTTCGTCTGTCCATAGACATTGGTCGGATTTTTAAGCGCCTCTTCACTGATTGGCATTACCTCAGGCTCACCATACACAGCTGCCGTCGACGAAAAAACAAGTTTATTAACACTACACTCCAGCATAACTTCCAATAATGATAAAGTTCCTTGGACATTATTATGATAATATAATTGAGGATTAGTCATTGATTCAGCCACTAAACTAAATGCTGCAAAGTGAACTACAGCCTCAATCTTATGTTCTGTTAAAACTGTTTTTAATAATTTTTTATCAAACAAATCACCTTGAACCAAAATGCTGTTTGGCACGGCTTGTTTATGCCCTTTACTTAAATTATCATAAACAACAACCTTATCGGCAATTTTTTCTAACATTTTCACAGTATGTGAGCCAATATAGCCAGCTCCACCGGTTACTAAAACCCTCATCAAGGCACCAACTTTCTGTTTTTTTCAAAAACTTACATTAAAGTAAAGTATATCTACAATAGTATTCTTTGACAATAGCTATTCTAAAAAAAGGAACTGCCCTAAACATGTCGAAGATACTAAACAGTTTAAAAAAGGAGTTTAATCATGATTACATCTATTATCACCATTAAAATACTAGCGCTGGCTTTAACCATAATTTTAACAGCCTTAGTTGCGTTAGCGTTAAAAAAGCAGCAATATTTTAAAATAATAGCAATACTCGGTATTATTTTATTACCATTTACAATTACCGTTCCTAATAACAGTTCACCTCAATTAACAGCAGAGCAACAAGAGTTAGCAATTGCTGAGTACACCTCTTTTAGCAAATGGTATAGCAATTATTTAAAACAAATTGATAAAATTGATGCTTTTAACAAAGATTATAACAATTTACACGAAATGCTGAAAAATGATGAAATTAGTTTTCAATATGCTACAGTAAAATTACAAGACTTGCTCCATAACATAGAAAACTTCAATGCTGAATTATTAAAACTAGCACCACCACCAAATTTATCCGATAAAAATCAAGTCTTAGTACAAAATATTATTACTAAAACAATCAATTTTTCCAATCAACAGCTCCAACTAATTCAAAAAAGTCTCGAAATTTTAAACGCTAAAAACACCGCCCCTAAAAAACATGAAGAAGTTATCTTAGAATTTAATAAAGCATCAATCTTAGAGGCACCGTTTAGCCTTAACATCTTAGGTGATTTAGCACTGATTAAGCAAAATATCCATACTACACCACAACCAACTGCTACTGATCCAACTAAACTATAACAAAAAAGAGATTACCGCAACATAAGCTCCTTGGGGTTAGAATTAACGCCAACCTTAAGGAGTCAGTACTCGGTAATCTCTTTTTATATTGCCATACTGCGAATTGAGTTTTTCGTTTCCTTCGCACTATATAACATATCGTCAACAAAATTAAACACACAATTAGCATCAACATCATTATTTATCGCTAAAATACCAATGCTAACTGTCACATGAGAGCATTTTCTTTCAACCACAGCCCTAATTCTTTCGGAAATAATATTAGCTTTATCTTCTGAGGTTTTGGGGAAGATTATTGCAAATTCATCGCCCCCCAGCCGAATAACTTCATCACCTTTACGAACATTACGTTTCAGTACCTTCGCAACTTGCTTAATAACCTCATCGCCATAAGAATGACCATAAGTGTCATTAACCTGCTTAAAATTATCCATATCAATCAATGCCACACAAAACTCCATACCGGTTTTGCGCTTTATCTTTATTTCTTCTTTTAGCTTATAAGAAAAATATTTTCGATTCCATACTCCGGTTAAAAAATCTCGATAGGCCCAATAATGAAATAAGCTTAAAATACTACCAATCACAAAGCCCATGATAGTAAGAATAATACCAAATATAATCCACAACGCTCCTTGAGACATAGCAATATACCCGTGAACAATTAAGCTATTCACGAGGTACATTAAAAAACCTAATATCATTCCGCTCAGCCCTAAAATGCCTTTTGCATTTTGAAATATTAGATGATTCATTCTCTCTATCCCCTAAGTTATGGAATTATATTCTCAAAAATATATTAATTCATTTTAACTCATAAGTCTACCGAAAGACAAATATTTTCGTACCCTTTTTTGAGTCATTTTTCGACATTATTTGGCGTATTCTATTTTCCGCTCTTTAAAAAATACCGGTCTTAACCCACACGCGGCAGCAATTTTATTGCCTTCTGAAAAATTAGCACCAATATCACAAACCTTATGAGCGTCAGAACCAATGGTAACATATTTACCACCTAGTTGTTTAAATCTCTTATAAACTGGCAATAATACTGCAATCGCCCGAGGATCAGTTAACCGCCGTGTATTAATTTCCAAGGCTTTATCAGCTTGAGCTAAAGTTTTCAATAATTTATCATAAGCTTCTTGGAAAATTTCATAATACATTTCCTTATCTTCATACACTGCATATCTGGCAATATAATCAATATGACCTAAACTATCAATATCTTCAAACGCCTTGATACAATCTGTCATAGCCTTAAAATATTTATTATAAGCTTCTTCCTTCGATTGCTGATAATATTCTTGATGATAAATATCTATTCCTTCAACCATATGAATAGAGCCAAGGACAAAATCAAAGTTGTTCTTTTTAATAATTTCTTTAATTTCTGTTACACATTTTAATTGCATCCCAACTTCAATCCCTAGCAACAACTTATCACTGCGATATTGTTCATAGTTTTGAAAAAATTGCTCAACATCAAAGATAAACTTATTATCCTCAGGATAAAACAAATCCATGTGTTCAGTAATAATCAGCCCCAAATTTAAGGCCTTCGCCTGTTTTATTGCTTCTTCTATTTTCATTTCTGAATCAGAAGATATTTCCGTATGTAAATGAGTATCAAACACCATTATGACCTCCTGTTTTACTAACAACTTAAATTTAGTATATAACTACTTTTTAAAAAGTACAACTTACCATATAAAAATCAGCTGGCTAAAATATATTATTTTCACCAGCTGATTATTACTTATTTCATTATTTTAGTGGTAGGACAAACTTTGCTTTGTCCACATTTACTACATTCACCGTTACAAGGTGTCACTAACAATTTATTACAACGGGGACACCGCAATAAAGTTACATCTTTTATTAAATTATTACAAACTGGACAACGCTTTGCCATATTAATACCTTCTTTAAATTATGATTTGAGCCACAAGCCCGCCAATCAAAAAGGCTGCAACCCAAGAACCAAACCAAACTAATAACCCTTCAGTTTTGCTACGTTCTTTAAATAACACTATCACCGAAGCAATACAAGGAACAAATAAAGTTATTGTTACCAAGGAAACCAATAGTTGCTCCGGACTTAGCACCATATTGCTTAAACCAGCCGCCCCAAAATCACGTCTAATCAAACCCATGATAAAAACATTAGCCGTTTCACGCGGTAATTTCAACCAACCATTGGTCAATGGTGCTAAAAAGTCTTGAATCTGCACCAAAGAATTAGTAACATCTAATGTCGTAATAATCAATGCACCTAGGGCAAACACCGGTGTGGCTTCTTTGATAAACCCATAAGATTTAATAAACATTTTTTGTGCAACATTGCTAATGCGTGGGAATCTAAGCGGTGGTAAATCAATTAATAAGTCCGTCGCTTCACCCGGTAAAATCTTATGTAAAACACGACCAACCACCCCTAAGACCAAGACTATAATACCGACATAAAGTGCAACATACATTGGACCTAACGCTGCCAACAAGCCAGTGATAACTCCTAATTGCGCCGAACAAGGAATTGCCAAGCCCAATAAAGCTACACCAATCGTCCGTTCACGTTGCGAACCAAGTAACCTAGTAGAGATAATTGCTAAAGTCACACAGCCAAACCCTAAAATCATTGGAATAATTGCTCGACCATTTAAGCCTACCGCATTCATAACGCGATCCACTAAGGCTGCTAATCTTGGTAAATAGCCTGAGTCTTCCATTACTGATAAAATAAAATAAAATCCTAACACCAATGGCAATAACAACCCAAAAACATAAGTTACTGTCATTGTTAATAAGCCAAATTCACCGATTAAAAACTTACCTAGAACTGATTCAGGATAAATCATCGAACTGATAAAAGTTCTAACCGCCGGCTCATACATTCCTTGCATTATTGTTTCTTCGGTCAAACCGACAATATCTTGTGCTACCAACACCCCTATTATATAGTACATACAGGCTAATGCCATTAAAAAAATTGGCACACCAGTCAACGGATTTAACATCGCTCGACCCAATTTTGTGGCAAAAGTAGCTCCATCTAAGGTTTCGCTAACAACTGCCGCAACAATTTTATCAACCCTTTGACGACGCTCCTGATAAATTTCCTCACGCTGCGTACCGGGAGCTACCCCAATCCTTTTTGCTACAATCTCATCGCCTTCCAAAATTAACAACGCTTCCGATTGGCGACAATAATTACGGCAAGTTAAAGCTTTTAGTTGCGCTTGACGTTCTAGGGGAATATTACCAGTTCGCGCTTCTCTGAGCTTTTCTTTAAGTTCTTTTAACCCTTTGCCTTTGATTGCTACTGCCGGAATAACAGGGACTCCTAGTTGTTCTTCCAACAGTGCTAAATCTATTTTTAGGCCTTCTCTTTTCGCATCATCCATCATATTCAATACAATAATGGTTGGAATTCCCGTTTCAATAACCTGAAGACTCAAAAACAAATCCCGTTCCAAATGAACAGCATCAACAACATTTACAATTAAGTCCGCGGTCAAGATTACATCTCTCGCCACTTTTTCTTCGTCATTGAAGGAAGATATTCCATAAACCCCTGGAGTGTCTATCACTGCATATTCTTCAAAATGACCATGTGACACATCTACTGTCGTGCCTGGAAAATTTGATACATCAACATATATTCCTGTTAAGGAATTAAAAAAAACTGATTTTCCCACATTAGGGTTACCGGCTAATACTATTTTCTTTTTTTCACCATGAATTTCCATGGCTTTTATCGGTTCTTGTTTGCTCATAATCTTCTCACCACTTTAAACTATAACTACTGTTATTCTTTCTGCTAATTTTCTGCCAATTGCAATTTCCTGTTTTCCCTTAGAAATTATAATTGGACCGGCTACTATTTTTTCACTACATTTAACTTCACTACCACTAGAAATACCAAAGCGAATCGCTTGTGCTCTAATTGTTTCATCCTCTATCTTAAGAATTCTAACTTTTTGTCCTCGTTCCACTTCTGCTAAAACCATCTAACCACCCCTATATAATGAAAATCATTATCATCTGATTTGATTGTAACAATACTATTAATACTTGTCAAACATTAATAAGTTCAACAAACTTCAAAAAAAGAGATAACTTAGCTTAAGCTAAATTATCTCTTTAGGTTTTTACATTTTAAATTTGCTAATTTCTGTTTGTAAATCTTGTGCTAACGTTGCTAAAGAACGGCTTGCTGTTGAAATTTCATTCATTGATGCCGATTGCTCTTCTGTTGCCGCTGAAACATTTTGCGCTTCATCGGAAGCAGTGCGACTCAATAGTTGAATATTATGCGTTGAATGATTAATTTGTTCACTACCGGCGCTAATTTGTTTTACTGATTCTTGTTCCGCAATTAATTGTGCATTAACCTTATTGATTCTTTCCACAATTTCTTTAAATACCACACCGGTTTCATTTTCAGAAAATTCACTTTTATTTTAGTTGATTAAAATTTTCTGTTGCCATCTACCGCTTTGCCAGCGATAAATAAAAATTAATGCCCTTATAATTTCATCTAGTGCCATCGCAATCCAGACCCCAACCAATCCAAAATTTAAAACAATTCCTAGGATATAAGCACCAAATACCGCAATAAACCACATTCCGCCAATCCCCACTGTCACCGGCGTTTTAATATCACCGGCGGCTTGTAGTGCTCTAACCATTACAATATTTACCGCTCGCCCGATTTCCAGGAAAATTTCAATGAAAAATATTTGCTGTCCTAATTTTAAAATTTCTTCATTATCAGTAAAAATCCTAAAAACTATATCACTATTAAAATATAATGTCGTGGTAATCAAACCGGTAATAAGAGTAGCAATACCGACGGCTTTCCAAACCGTTGTACTAACTTGTCCAAAGTTTTTCTCACCAATTAAATAGCCCATAACAATTTGCATTGCTGCTGATATCGCTAAGGCATAGCTATAACAAAACATTGCCATAATATAGACATAAATTTTGGTGTTAATCACAATTAAGCCAAAAACATTAACAATTTTCATAATAAAAGTCTGCGAAAGTTGATATGATAAGGTTTCAGCTCCTGACGGCACTGCAATAGACAATATTTTTTTCGCACTATCCCAAGGAAATGGTTTTAGATACCGCCAGCTAAGCTCAATTTTTAAATACCTAAAAAATAAAACCAGCAAAATAACTAGTCCTAAAAACTTACTTAGGTTCGTTGATATTGACACCCCTAATACGCCTAGTGCCGGAATAGCGCCCATTCCAAAAATAAGCACATAGTTGCTACCAACATGGAAAATATTCATAATAATTGACACCACTAATGTCATTTTAATATAAGAAAACCCACGAAAACTCGATACCAAGGAAAAATATATTCCTTGTAAAATTATGCCTCCACCAACTATTTTCAAATACAAGCTAGCTTCTTCTAAGATATCAACCGGTACTTGTAACCACTGTAACAATGTTTTGCCAAACAATAACAGCACTACACTGGTCATTAAGCTGAATAAGGCATTTAACACTAATGAGACTGTACAGATTTCTGCTATTTTTAAATTATTTCTCGCTCCTAAATATTGACTCAGTAAAATCGTATTGGCAGTACTGGTCACCGTTAATAAAATAATCACAATATTAATAATTTGATTAGCATTGCCAATCGCTGCCACTGCCGGTTGCGAATAATGACTTATCATAAGCTGATCAACATTACCAACTAATATCTGTAACAGTAATTCCAACAATATTGGCCATGATAATTTTAATAATGAGCTATTTGGTCTTGTTAGCGTTGTCGTCATCTTACATCCTTATTTTTCAATAGAGCTGTTATTTTAGCTATAACAGCTCTATTGAAATTATCTTATTTTATTTTAAAATAATTAACTGCCGCATTTAGCTTCGCTGTTACATCATTAAGTGCACCAATAGAGTATGCTATTTCCTTCATTGTCGCTGATTGTTCTTCACTGGCCGCTGATACACTTTGAGTATCTCCCGCCATTTCATTACTAAATTCCGTAACTTTATTTATTTCTTCTGCCACACATTCACTACCTTGTGAAATTTTATTAATTAACATTCCAATATTCTTAATTTCCTCGATTAGAACTTTAACCTCTTGCGCAATTTCACCAAAACTAGTGCCGGCAGTTTGTACCACATTCATCCCTTGGACTACCCCTTGAACGTTTTGTT
>JAGPMH010000012.1 GCA_018052945.1 Negativicutes bacterium
CGCTTTAGCAGCGTTACTCCATGATATTGGAATGGTCTTATTACCACAAGATATTTTGCAAAGTAAAGAAAAACTTAGTATGGTAGATCGAAAATTGGTTAATCAGCATCCAGCCTTAGCGGTAAGAATTTTAAAAAATGCCGGGTTGCCGGAAATAATTAGTGAGTCAATTTTACAACATCATGAAAAAATTGATGGAACAGGCTATCCATTAGGCTTAACTGGTGATAAAATACTTATTGAGGCAAAAATAATAAAAATAGCATCGAGTTTTGATAGCCATACTTCGGAAAAGCCTTATCGTAAGGCTCAATCAGTGTATGAAGTCATTCAAATGATGTGGGATAAAGCAGGCAAAGAATTTGACAAAGAGACTTTGGCGGCTTTTATGACGTTAATTAGTAAAGATATTTTTGATTAAAATAATGTAAAAGGTGTGAATTTATGAAAAGTCCATTATTTATTGGTTCAGCAGTAGCCATTATTACTCCGTTTAACGACAATGGAGTTGACTATGACACATTAGGAGATTTGATTGAATTTCAAATTAAAAATTCAACCGATGCCATTGTTATTTGTGGTACAACCGGTGAAGCTTCGACGATGCCGGATGAAGAACATATTGCGGTGGTTAAGTTTACTGTTGATAAGGTAAATAAAAGAGTGCCAGTTATTGCCGGTTCGGGGAGCAATGATACCAGACATGCCATTAAATTAGCACAAGAACTGGAAAAAGCAGGCGCAGATGCGTTGTTAGCAGTAACACCATATTATAATAAAGCAACGCAAAAAGGCTTGTATCAGCATTTTGTAATGACGGCAGAAAGTGTAAAGATCCCGATTATTTTGTATAATGTTCCGGGACGAACTAATTTAAACATTAATCCTGAAACAATGCAGGAACTGGCAAAAATTAATAATATTATCGGTGTTAAAGAGTGTAATTTTGAGCAAATCGGTGAAATTATTAATCTTTGCGGTCCAGATTTTGCTATTTATTCAGGTGAGGATAGTATGGTGTTACCATATCTTTCGATGGGAGCAAAAGGCGTGATTTCCGTTATGGCCAATGTAATTCCTCAAGATACGCATGATATGGTTATGAAGTTTTTAGCCGGTGATGTTAATATCGCGATGGCGACACAATTAAAAGTGTTAAATTTGGTTAAAATGTTATTTTGTGAAGTTAACCCAATTCCTGTTAAAGCGGCAGTGGGGTTAATGGGCTATAAGGTGGGCGATTGCCGAATGCCATTAACAAATTTAGAAGGTGAAAAACTGACTAAACTTGAGGCAGAAATGAAAAATTACGGCATTATTTAATAATAGATAAATCTAAGCAGAGAGTGGGTAGCAAGATGGTATTATCATTTAAAAAGCTATCTTTGTTAATATTAGTATTGTTATTGGCTGTAGGTGTAGTTGGTTGTGGCAAAAGTGAAGATAAACGAAACTTTAGTATTGCGACTGGTGGGACAGCGGGGACTTATTATCCGCTGGGGGTGGCAATTGCAGAGATTTTAAATAAGGCTATGCCTAATGTCCAAGCTACGGCGCAAAGCACTGGTGCGACTATTGCTAATATTAATATGCTTAAAGAAGGTAGCGTTGATATTGCTTTTGTGCAGAATGATATTGTTTATTATGCTGCTAACGGCTTAGAGATGTTTGAAGGTAAAAAAGTAAATAATTTAAGAGGTTTAATGACTTTATATCCGGAAGCTATTCAGATAATTACATTGCAAAATAAGGATATAACGAAAATTGAAGACTTTAAAGGTAAAAGAATTGCAGTTGGGCCTGATGGTAGTGGTACGGAAGCTAATACCAGACAGATTTTACAAGAATATGGTTTGACTTATCAGGATATTTCACCACTTTATTTACCGTTTGCACAAGCTGTTAGTGCATTGTTAGAGGATAAAGTGGATGTTATTTTTGTGACGGCTGGAGTACCGACGGTTGCGATAGAAACGTTGGCACAAAAAAATAAACTTAGAATGATTGGAATTTCTGAAGATAAGATTCAATCGTTAATGTTTAAATACCCTTTTTACAGTAAGATTAGTATTAATCAAGCTACTTATGATGGGGTAACGCAGAATATCAATAGTATCGCTGTTAGAGCGATGCTGGTGGCTAATAATAAAATTAATGCTCAAGATGGTTATGACATCACTAAAGCTATTTTAAATAATGCTAAAAAAATATCAGAAGCGCATATGGTCGGCAAACTTATTGTGAAAGAAACAGCGACAGAAGGTATGCCAATTGAAATGAACGAAGGGGCAATTAAATTTTTGAAAGAATAATTTCTGATAAGGAGGGGTCGGGTATCAAGTTTTGATATCTGACTTTTTGTATATGGCCGAAAAATTTAAAATGGTAGGTATGATTGTGGTAATGGTAACGCTGTATTATGTCGTTACCTTGGCACTAAGACCTTGTATTGTTGTAGAAAATGATGCTAATATTTTATACTGTTTTAAACTTAACGCCGATGAAGAAATTGCCCTACAATATGTGCACTCAGTTGAAAAAACAGTTGTGATTGAAAAGATAGGGCTAGTTAATAATGAGTTATGCATTAAAGAAATGCTGTATCAATCTTTTGGAGCGGGGTTGCCGTTTTTAGTGCAACAAGGACAGTTTAGAATTGAAAATGATTGGTTTATTATTAATGATATTAATGAAAAAATTACTGCTATAAGCTTAAGGGTTAGCAAAAATTCCAAATTAACAATCAATTATCAAGGGCAAGCTTATAATTTATATGAACTGATTCCTGATAATAGTGTTGTTAATATTAAGAGTGCAAGATACTATGATATTTTCATAGCTGATAAAATTTATAGAGGTATAAGATGACTGAGTTTGATTTTTGGAAAAAAATTAGCTTGTTAGGTGGCGAATTATATATTGTTGGTGGTTGGGTTCGGGATTTTGTCAGAAAAGTTAAGCCTAAAGACAAAGATTATGTTGTTGTTGGTTTAACGGAAGCTGAGTTTACAGAAAGTTTTCCGGAAGTACTAAAAGTTGGCAAGAAATTTCCTGTTTTTTTATTGTATGTCGATAATAAACAATGTGAAGTAGCCTTTGCTAGAACGGAAAAGAAAAATGGGCAAGGGTATCGGGGCTTTGTTGCTGAAGTCAATAATGTCAGTTTACTGCAAGATTTAGCGCGACGCGATACAACGATGAATAGTATTGCCTATGATCTTAAAACAAAGGCGTTGATCGATCCGTATAATGGGCAAGCTGATATTAAGGCTAAGGTAATTAGGGCGGTTTCAGTTAGATTTTGTGAAGATCCGATTAGGGCGTTACGAGCAGCACGGCAAGCGGCAGAATTTGACTTTACAATAACAGATGATACTTTGGAATTAATGAAACAATGTAAGCAGGAATTGTTATTGGAGCCTGGTGAACGTTTTGTAGCAGAATTAAATAAGGCATTAAAGGCTCAAAGACCGTCAAAGTTTTTTTATGCATTAGAGCAAGCAGAATTGCTAGATGTTTGTTTTAGTGAAATTGCCAACCTGACTAATATAAAGCACTTTAAGGGCAATTCCTTTACAATTTTATTAGAAAAATTAGATGAGATTGCGAAGCTTAATAATAATATTGAGATTAGATTTGCAGTGATTATTAATGAATTAGCACAAACAGAGGGGAGTTTTGATTGTGCTAAAGGGTTGTTAGTTTTAAAAAGATTTAATCAACAATTGCGATTACCTAAACGATGGTTGGACATCGTTGAATTTTTGTTACTTACTAAAGAAAAGATAAAAATGCTAAACTCGATAACTGATAGTGACGAGATTGTTGATATTTTGTTAAGTCTAGAAAAAAGCTTTGTCTCAGTCCAAGACCTATCTGATTTTTTAGTAGTTAATAATGTTACTGTGCCTAATTTCATTGAAAATTATAAGTTTATTATTGAAAAATTATTGGATGTTAAAGGGAGTATGGCTCCGGTGGATTTACCTAAACCGGAAATAGCAAAGTGGTTAAGAAAAGAACAAATTGGTAAATATGAAGAGATTGTCCTCAAAGAGAATACAAAAGTTCAACTTAGAGAAACAGAAAAATAAATACTTGACACTTTAAACTAAATCCTTTAGAATAACGTTAAATATAAAAAAAGCAATGAATAGGAATAGTAGAAGTTTTATAAATTTTCAGAGAGCCGAAGGTTGGTGCGATTCGGTAATTGTGGACTTTGAACTCACCTAAGAGCTGTAGCCTGATATGTAGGGTGTGCCGGACTTCCACCGTTAACGGGATAGATGATGTTAGTCATCGAAAAAGTGGACTTATTTGATAAGTCAATTAGAGTGGTACCACGAGTTTACCCCGTCTCTATTATTAGAGGCGGGTTTTTGTTTTTTACAGGAGTTAATAGGGAAAAAGATGGGGTTGAGCGATGGTTAAACAATAGTTAAACAATAGTTCGACTATCGTTCCCAAAAGTATAGTTATAAAAAAATAGGAGTGATAATAATGGATAGAAAAATTTTGATTTTTGATACAACCTTGAGAGATGGTGAGCAAGTACCTGGTGCGAAGCTTAATCTTGATGAGAAAATTAGAATAGCACACCAACTAAAAAAACTTAATGTTGATATTATTGAAGCTGGGTTCCCGATTTCATCACAAGGTGATTTTGAATCAGTAAAACGAATTGCTCAAGAAATAAAAGATGGTCCAATGATTACCGCGTTGGCTCGCGCTGTTAAAAAAGATATTGATGCAGTATATGAAAGTGTAAAATATGCGGATAGACCACTTATTCACATGGTTCTTGGCGTATCGGATTCTCATGTTAATCAAAAAATGAGAAAGTCCAAAGATGAAATTTTGCAAATTGGTGTTGATGCTGTTAAATATGCTAAAACTTTATTACCGGAAGTTCAATATTCTACGGAAGATGCCTCCAGAGCTGATTTTGAATACCTATGGAAAACTATTGAGGCTGTGGTAAAAGCAGGAGCGACAATGATTAATGTTCCTGATACAGTGGGTTATGCAGTACCGGAGTTATTTGGTGAATTGATTGCCAAATTAAATTATCGTTTGAAAAACTTGAATGACAAAGTAATACTAAGTGTACATTGTCATAATGATACTGGTTTAGCAACTGCCAATAGTTTAGCTGCTGTTAGAAATGGTGCGGACAAGGTGGAGTGTACTATTAACGGTATTGGTGAACGAGCTGGTAATGCCGCGATGGAAGAAATAGTTATGGGGATTAAACTTCATCCGGAGTACTATAAAGCAAGTACCAATATTGTGACAACAGAAATAAAAGCAACTTCGAAGATGGTTAGTGATTTGATGGGCTTGGATATTCAGGTTAATAAAGCTATTACTGGAGGCAATGCCTTTGCACATTCTTCCGGTATTCATCAAGACGGTTTGTTAAAGGATCGCAACACTTATGAAATTATCAGACCGGAAGATGTTGGGGTAGAGGATATGGAATTAGTATTAACGGCTCGTTCTGGTCGCCATGCCTTTAAAAGTTCTATTACCAAATTCTTAAAAGCAGAATTAAATGAAGCTGATTTCGAAAAGATTTTTGAAAAATTCTTGGAGCTTGCGGACCGTAAAAAAGAAATTTATAATTATGACTTGTATCATCTTGCCGAAGCTTTTTATATGGAACAAGGCAAACAAGCTGGTCCGATGCAAGGAAAACTTTATGAATTGGTTAATTCTCAAGTTGTCAGCAATGATATTTTCCCTTCGGCCAGTGTGAAAATTAAACAAGGGGAAAAAGTATTTAGTGATAGTGCGGTTGGTGATGGCCCGATTGATGCGTTGTATACTGCTATTAAAAATATTGTTAATGTTGATATTGAATTGCTAGAATATCGTATTACCAGTACTTCCAAAGGCAAAGAAGCGTTGGGGCGCGTTAATCTACAGCTTAAACACAATGGTAAGATTTATCCGGCCAAAGCTGTTGACACGGATATTATCAGAGCAAGTGCGATGGCCTTTTTAAATGGTGTAAATGATATTATTATTGAAAAATTCATATAATATAAACGTAAAGAAACTAAGCTCAGGCTTAGTTTCTTTACGTTTATATTAACGATAGTGAAACAATGGTAGAATGGTTGGGGAAAAATAGTGGAAATATTGTTTAACGGTGGATGATATCATATTGTTATTTACAATATTCCCCCACCGTTTAACTATTGTTTAACCATTGTTCCACAACTGTTCTCCAACTGTTCTCCAACCGTTCACCGGATGCTTGTTTAGCATTGCTAACAGTGTTACAATAAAAGACAGCAAAAGATAATGGTAGGACAGGGAAGTTTTAGGGTATTGGAGGGTAGAGATTTGTATGAGAAATATATAGTTGTAAAGCAATATAAATTTGATCCGTTTATGGCGATTGATATTGCTGAGCAGGCTGTCAAACTCCAAGAAAAGTATAATGTGAAGCTTAATTTTCATAATGATAAAGCCGGGATAATTCCGGCTACTGATTTTCTATTATTAATGGATCTTCCGGTAGATAGTTCCAACAAAATTACTGTGAACGGCAATTCAATACAGGGTAAAAATGCGTTGTTGGAATTTGAAGATTACTTAAATAACTATCAAAAAGAAGAAAAAAATATTTGCTCCGCCGAAAACATTGTCGATTTATTGCATAGTGCGAAAAATATCATCGAAAAAGATGTTTTAGCCAATCAAAATAGAGTTAATCATATGAATGGTTGGAGTTCGATTCGCTTTAAAAGTGAAACCTCAAAAAGCAAGCAACTACGTGAATTAGGTAGTAATGCTAATTTTGCTGATTTTATTGGCTGTAGTCCGGTTATCAATGAAATTTTGACGCTAGCAGGCAAGGCGGCGAAGGTTCATTCCACGGTATTATTGATTGGGGCCAGCGGAACCGGAAAAGAAGTTATTGCAGAGGGCATTCATAAAGCCAGCTTGCGTAATAACGCTCCGCTAATCAAAATAAATTGTTCGGCAATTCCTGAAAATTTATTAGAAAGCGAACTGTTTGGGCATGAAAAAGGTGCGTTTACCGGTGCTATTAAGCGTAAACTTGGTAAAACCGGTTTATATTATGGTTAAAGCTAATATTCCCATGAGTATTTTTCCATGTGTAGTCGGTATTTTGATTTGGACAATTGGTCTTAGTCTAGGTGGAACTACCGGTTATGCCTTAAATCCGGCACGTGATCTAGGTCCAAGGATTGCTCATGCAGTACTACCGATTAAATGGAAGGGTGAGTCTGACTGGTCTTATGCGTGGGTGCCGATTGTTGGACCATTAATTGGGGGCGGGCTGTCATTTTTAATTGCTAAACTTATTGGAATATTATAAATGTGAGGTGGATATATTTTGCAAAGAATCACTAAAATATTAACAGTAGTCGGTATTTTCATAATGGTTATGGTTACAAATTATCATGATGTCAGCGCTAATTATAAAGCTGATTATTACTTAAGAACCGGTAGTCGTAACTTGCTATTAGCAAAAAGTTTTCATGTTGATTTTAATGTTGATATTACCGGCAAGGATTATAACTTTAGCACTGTTATCAATTCTGATGTGGAAAATGTAAAGCAAATGGTAAAAACGGACTTTTTTATTAATGGATATTTTAAAGAAAAAAATTTTAGTGAACAGTTTCAACAATATGCAGATTTGTCAGGCAGTAAAGATAATCTTTATACTTATGATGGTAAACAATGGACCAGAATGAGTAGTCCTAAGCAAACGCCTGCTAAACTAACAGTTGAGCAAATTAATTATATTGATTATAAGGTTAATACAGTTTTTGCTGGTGTAATTACGAATGAAATTATAACAGAAAATAGTGAATATGCGTTGATTGATATTAAAGTTAATATTGAAAAAGCGAAGCAAGCTTTTATTAAAGAATTTTATCCTAAAATTACAGCAACAGAATTACAAGAAATTAATACTGTTTTGCGTAATGTCGGTGATCTTGATATTATCGTAAAATATAATAAACGTAATATGATGTTGGAAGAACATAAACTCGATTTAAGTAGACCGGTAGCTACCGTTGCTATTAATATGTTGGATTTATGGGGTGGTAATAATAAAAATAAAGATTTGTATAAAGGGTTTTTCCAAAATTTTAATTTTGTAATTGGAGCAAGTTATAATAGATTTAATCAAATTGATGATATTGTTGTTCCGCTAGAGGCAAAGGTTGGAAAGTTGATTAAGGCAGATGATGTTTTAAAAGCTGGTGAAGAGCTTAGTAAAGTTGCGAAGATAAATTAAAAATAAAAATTTTAGGCATTACTGTTTATAACGGTGATGCCTAAATTTATCATAAATTTAACAATAAAATAATAAAAAGCTAACTTTTAAAGGATTTTGGGGGCTTTTGGCGAAGTTATAAACAAGCAAGAAGCGTTCTTTTAAAAGAGGTGATGGCTCTTGGTTATTAAAGCTGAAATGGCAATAGCTCTTTATTGTCAGCAATGTGGAAAACTTCATATTAATAAAATTTCTTATTTCTCATTGCGTAGTGAATTGAAACTTTTAAAATGCAGTTGTGGCAATAATTTAGCAACCTTAACACAAAATGATAATAAAAGATTAAAACTTAGAATATGGTGCAATCTTTGTCAAATGTTCCAAGAAAAAATCTATCTCATAAAAGATTTTTATAATATTAGTGTCGAAAAAATCTATTGTGAAAAGGAAAATTTTGAATTGGGATATTTAGGATCAGAACAAGAAATAAAAAACATTGTTGATTTTAATAAAAGTCAGTTTATTAAAAGTGATTGTCTAGAGAATGAATGTGATTTGGCCCAGGTAGAAAAACAACATATTTTATTGGAAGCACTTAATAAAGTTCATGATATTGCCGAAGAGGGCTTGTTATCATGTTGTTGTGGGAGTATGAATATTACTGCCGATATCACTGATGATAATCTTATTTTAGAGTGTAAAGATTGTGGTGGCTTTTATATTTTGACAGCACAAACTGAAGAAGATTTGGAAAAATTAAGTGAGTTGGAAACAATAGAGTTAAAACATGGCAATATTTTAGTCGAAAATATCGACTAATAGTTGTTGTTTATATATGATGGAGGTTGAAATATGGATCGTAGTTTAGCATTAGAATTTGTGAGGGTTACAGAAGCGGCAGCAATTGCTTCTGGGCGATGGATGGGTCGTGGTGAAAAAAATATTGCCGATGGTGCGGCTGTTGATGCCATGCGAGTAGCTTTTGATAATGTGCCGATAAATGGCAGAGTTGTTATTGGTGAAGGGGAGATGGACGAAGCGCCAATGTTATACATTGGTGAAGAGGTTGGTTCCGGCGGTTTGGAAGTTGATATTGCGGTTGATCCGATTGAAGGGACAAATTTAATTGCTAAAGGTGTTCCAGGTTCAATTGCCGTGTTAGCGGTAGCTAAACGTGGCTGCTTATTGCATGCTCCTGATATGTATATGGACAAAATTTGTGTTGGACCACGTGCGGCGGGCAAAATTGATATTAATGCACCGATTCAGGAAAACTTAAAAGCTGTTGCCAGTGCTTTGGATCGAAAAATTGAAGATATGACAGTGGTAATTTTAGATCGTGAACGTCATAGTAAATTAATTAAAGATGTGCGTGATGCTGGTGCCAGAATTAAATTAATCAGTGACGGTGATGTTTCACCGGCGATTGATGTTGGAATTGAAGGAACGGGCGTTCATATGTTAGTGGGGATTGGTGGTGCCCCGGAGGGTGTTATTGCTGCCACTGCCTTAAAATGTCTAGGTGGAGATATGCAGGCAAGATTATATCCGGAAAATGACGAAGAAGTTGCCAGAGCAATAAAGATGGGCATTACTGATGTAAATAAAGTCTTAACTATTGATGATTTAGTGACGGGTGATGATGCCTTTTTTGTGGCAACGGCGATTACTAATAGTGATTTATTAGAAGGAATTCGTTATTTTGGTGGTGGTGCCAGGACGCATAGTATTGTAATGCGTTATAAAACGGGGACTGTCCGCTTTGTTGATACTATTCATCGGATTGATCGTAAAAACTTTTCAGTTAAACGTTAAAAAATACCGCTTCACTTTAATCGTGAAGCGGTATTTTTAATTAGTCTTTGCATTATGGGTTCTTAATGATACAATAGTAAGTGAATAAAAAGTTGTTATATGTAGATTTAAAGCAAAAATATAGTCATTTTGTAGCTTTTTAGAAAAAAATGACTACACATTCCAAAAAAGAATATTGTAACCTAGAAATGAGAGATGTTAGGTGTGTAATAAGATGTTTAAGGCGTTAATTTTTGATAGTAACAAAATTGAATTATTTATGCTCAGACAATTTGTCAATTGGCAAGCCTATGGCTTTGAAGTTGTGGAGGTTGCCACTTCTTATAAAGAGCTCATGGCGCAAATATCAAAAACTAATTTTGATTTAATTGTCATTGATATTTTAAATCTGGAAGGATTACGCAGTGAGTTTTTAGAATTTATAAGATTAAATAAAGATGAGAAATGCTTTGTAGTGATGAGTAGTCAAAGTGATTTCTCTAATGTGCATCGCAGTTTTTGTTTAGGAATTTTCGACTATATCGTCAAACCGGTTAAAATAGATAATTTAGTAGAAGTTTTAACGAGGGTGAAAAATAACTTAGTAGAGATTAATTTTCAGAAAAAAGTTCAAAATATTTCGAAGGTTAATTTATTACAAAAAAGAATTTTGACGATGGAGATAAATTTTTTAGAGTTATTATTTTCTTGTGATTTTTATATATTTGAATATGTTGAAAAAATATCAACGGAAATATTTAATTTAAATGATGAAGATTGTGACAAGAGCGTAGAGTTAATTAACGTTTTAGTGATGAATGTTATTACGAGACTTAATATTGAATTTATGTGGCTAAAATATCTAAATAATATTAATTACAAAATAATTGCTACTGATATTCAGGACTTAAATGATATAAAGATGGAGTTTAATGCAATCGCCAAAAAACTGATTGCCTTAATTAATCGGTATGAATTACATAATAAAAATAGTATTATTGTGCAGACTTGTGAATATGTTAATCAAAATGTTGAGAATAATATCAGGCTTGAAAATATTGCGAGTAATGTTTTTATTAGTAAAGATTATATTGGTAAGCTTTTTAAGCAAAAAACAGGAATTAAGTTTAGTGACTATGTTACAAAAGTAAAAATGGAGCATGCGAAAAAATTGTTAAATGCAGGCTGCTATAAAAACTATGAAATAAGCGAGAAATTATGTTATAGTAATCCCGACTATTTTTGTCGAGTGTTTAAAGATTATACTGGTAAGACACCGCTTGATTATCGCCGGGAAATCAGAAATAATAATGCTAGGTATTAAAATGCAGCAAGAGTATAAAAACTCTTGCTGTTTTTTATGGGCAAAATTGCGTAATAATGTATTTATTTTAGGGGTAAATGATTATATTATTTTAATAAGTATATTACTTGTCTTTTATTGACAGGTAATGTCAAAAATAGAACAAAGGATATTGTGAAGAGTTAGAAAATCACAATGTCAAGAAGGGACGGATTTTAAATTTATGGGCATTTTAACTAACTTTGTAAGTAATGTGATTACGGATGTAAAAGGTATTGTTAAAGAAACTGGTAGTGCAATTGTTGAAGTTGGAGCTGGGGTTATTGATGAAACGAAAAGAGTTAATGCAGTAATCGGCTTAGATACTTTTAAGCCACTAACTTCAATTATTGATTTTAATGAAAGAATTATCGACAGTTTGGGAACAAGATTGGATTTATCAGATTTAGCGGCGTTAGAGAAACAAAGATTGCAACCAATCTCCAGTGAATTTGGTGGACAAGAAAGACCGATTGACTACAGTCATGATGTGGTGCAAAAGACGTCTAATGTTGGTAGTTCCTCTACTCTAGCGGATATTACGAAAATTTATTACAAAGAGTTATATGAAATTTATAATGTTACTGATTCTAATATTAGAAACAACTGGAAAGAAATTCAATTTGTTGATGAATTAAAAACAGGTTTAGATGCAAGAGTATTTGTGAATACGCAAACTCATGAAATTAACTTTGCTTTTGAAGGTTCACATGGTTTTACAAAATTATTGGCAGAAAATGTTGTAATGGGAGAACTTTTAAAAGATTTAAGTGCGCTTAGTGATAATTTTACCAGACATGCCACTGATGAAGAATTTCAAACTATCTATAAAAAATGGGGCGCAGTATTAGGACAAGATGGTTATGCTGATTTGCAGATTTTTGCCAATAAAATTCCAGATCAATTTTATACTGCTTATGCTTGGTTTAAATCCATGCAAAGCCAATTAAGTGTGGGTGCATATGCTGATTATAAACAAGTAATTACCGGACATTCTTTAGCCGGAGCGATGGCTCAAATGGTTTCAGCACAATATACTCTTGATACCGGCAATAAAATTCCAACATTAGCGTTTGAAGGTCCGGGAATGTTGTCACAAATGCAACAATTAGCAGGGAAAGAGTTAAAGCCAAGTGATTTTTCCCATATTGTTAATTTTGTAACTGAAGATGATTTAGTTGGTGAATTTTTCATGGGCAATCAGGTGGGCTTAACAGTTGCGATGCCTTATACGATGTCGCGTAATGATGAATTTTGGGCATTGAAATATCGTTGGGCGCTTAATGCGTTCCAAGAAGTTGCTCAATTTACTGATATCAGAATTGATAGACATGAAATGGGTCAACAAATTGATGTGTTTAATGGCACAGATTTTACTTATCCGGAAAATCAAGTTGTGTTAACTGATAGTGCTGATTTTTATCAAGGTACTTCAGGTAAAGAAGAGCTTATAATGGGCTTTGATGGTAATGATATTTTATTTGGTGGCACTGCTAATGATTATATCTGTGGCGGTGAAGGTGAAGACTATATTTCCGGTGGCTTTGGTAACGACTTTTTAGTGGGCGATCAAGGTAATGATAGAATTTTTGGTGATGCTGGAAATGATTTATTATATGGTGGTTTAGGTGATGACTATTTAGATGGCGGTTTAGGTGATGATCGCTTATATGGTGGTAAAGGTAATGATACGTTAGTTTGGTCAGCTGGTAATGATTTGCTGTATGGACAAACTGGTGATGATAAGTTTATTTTAGGTAAAGTTAACAATAGCGAAAAAACAAGTGGTAATGTAACTGTGAAATTTGATAGAGAAGCATCTGGTAATGATAGAGTTTCCTTTGATTTAACAGCACTTGATACTAAAAATTCCTACATTACTTTCTTAATGTCAGATCATATTATCCCATCTGATGTGACAATGGTTCAAGATGGTAAAAATTTAGTGATTAGTTATGATACCAATTCTTCAATTACGGTTGAAAATTGGTCGGAGGTTAATAAAGTTATGGGTAGTCATGTTACAGTGAGCTTTGGTTCAGAAATTAATTGTGCTATCAGTGGAACCGGATTAGTTAAAAAATAAGATATAAGTAAAAGAAGTTCAGAGTTACATACTTTGGACTTCTTTTATTTATACGTGACTTTATCACAGAATTTTTGGTATAATTAGGCTATAGTGTTAATAGAAAGCGAGGTTTTATTATGACTATGAAAATTACTAAGGATAATTTTAAAGCTGAAGTGCTTGATAGTGAGGTTCCTGTTTTAGTTGATTTTTGGGCTACTTGGTGTGGTCCTTGTCAAATGTTAACGCCGGTTTTGGAAGAGTTATCAGCCGAAGTTGCTGGCAGTGCTAAAGTTGGTAAAATTAATATTGATGAGGAGCCGGAGTTGGCGAACCAATTTGAAATTATGAGTGTGCCGACAATCTTATTATTTAAGGGCGGGAAACTTGTTGATAAAACAGTAGGATTTAAGCCGAAAGGTGCGTTATTACAATTTCTAAACAAATAAAATAGGTCTAATCCTTTGATTAGACCTGCTAAAAGGAAACAGGGCTAACTAATGTTAGCCCTGTTTATATTAATATCCTAAATTACGAGTCAATAAGGACTTATCAAGATTTTTCTTGGCAGTCGCAATATCTTTAAGATTCATTTTTGGTGGTGTTTGTTCATAAGCCGGTAATCTCTTAGCGATAAACTGAGTATCGATATTACCGGTACGGAAGAAGGAATCTTCTAAAATTCTCTTATGCAGAGGAATTGTGGTTTTTACCCCTTCAACGCGGAATTCGTTCAATGCGCGTTGCATGATTTTAATAGCATCGCCTCTAGTGCGACCATGAGCAACGACTTTGGCAATCATCGAATCGTAGTAAGGTTCTACCGATAAACCGGCGCAGATGCCACTGTCAACACGAATTCTTGGACCGCCCGGTTCATGATAAAAATGAATTTCGCCCGGTGAAGGCAAGAAGTTGTTTTCAGGATCTTCCGCATTGATGCGACATTCGATGGCATGACCAACAAAGACAACATCAGCTTGTTTTTTATTAAGCGGTTCACCAGCGGCAATGCGAATTTGGCGACGAACCAAGTCAATACCGGTAATTGCTTCTGTAATCGCATGCTCAACCTGAACTCTTGGATTTATTTCCATAAAGTAAAACTTACTGGCTTGAACATCCATTAAAAATTCAACAGTACCGATATTAGTGTAATGAATACTTTTAGCAGCTCTAATAGCTAATGCTCCAACCTCTTGGCGCATTTCGCAAGTTAAAGCACTGGAAGGAGCTTCTTCCAGAATTTTTTGATTACGGCGTTGCAATGAACATTCTCTTTCACCAAGATGAATAACATTACCGTAATTATCAGCCATAATTTGTACTTCAATATGCCTAGCTTGTTCTATATATGTTTCAAAGTAAAATCTTTGAGCAGAAAAATCAACTAATACTAATGCACTGTCTAAATCTTGTTTATTTTTAATAACAAACATTGATTTACCGCCACCACCGGCAATTGGTTTTAAAATAACCGGATAGCCAAGCTCTTCCACTAACTCAATAGCATGGTCAGCATCGGTGATGCATTTTGTTCCTCTGGTCATTGGTAGACCAGCAATTTCCATAGCTTCACGGGCTGCATCTTTGTCTCCAACTTTACGGATAACAGCCGGTTCCGGCCCTACCCAAATAAAACCTGCTTGTGTAACTTTTTCAGCAAAGTCCGCATTTTCAGAAAGAAAGCCATAGCCAGGATGAATTGCCTCAGCTTTAGTAGCTTTAGCGGCTGCAAGGATTGAATCCATATTCAGATAACTTTGGCTGGCATCAGCCGGTCCAATTTTTACAGATATATCTGCTAATTGAACATGAATAGCATGTTCGTCAACTTCTGAATAAACGGCAACTGTTTCAATCCCCAGCTCCTGGCAGGCCCGGATAATTCGGACTGCTATTTCGCCCCTATTAGCGATAAGGAGTCGTTTGAACATCGTAATAGACCTCCCATTTGCACTATTTTCTAAATTTATTTCTTATATATTATAATATATAATATTACATTAAACAATATTTTGAATGTCAATGATAATGTATACATAAGATTTATAATGTAATATGTGTTCTTTATTGATAAAATATTTGTATATAGGGGGAGATTTTATGCAAAGCAAGATTCAAGAACAATTAAAATTACTGCCAACTAATCCAGGCGTTTATTTAATGAAAAATGAACAAGCTAAAATAATTTATGTGGGTAAAGCCATTAATTTAAAAAATAGAGTTAAATCATATTTTCAAAGTAGCAAAAATCATTCGCCCAAAGTAAAATCAATGGTAGAGAAAATTAGTGATTTTGAATATATTATTACGGCCAATGAGATTGAAGCACTAATTTTAGAATGCAACTTAATCAAAAAATATAGACCTAAATATAATATTAGTTTACGCGATGATAAAACTTATCCTTATATTAAAGTTACCTTAAATGAAGATTATCCGACAGTAAGCATTACTCGAAAAATTTTAAAAGATGGTGCTAAATATTTTGGGCCATATACCAGTGCCGGGGCGGTGCATGAAGTGTTAAACTTATTAAAGAAGCTCTTTCAAATTAGGAGTTGCCGTCAAATGAATACTAAGCGTCCTTGCTTGGAGTTTCATATTAAGCGTTGTTTAGCACCTTGTACCGGCAGAGTAGCGAAAAGTGAGTATCGTGAAATGATTAAAAGCTTATGTTTATTTTTGGAAGGCCGTAATGAGGTTGTTTTAAAAGAGCTGACTAGTAGGATGCAAATAGCTGCGGAAAATTTTCAATTCGAGTTGGCAGCAAAATTGCGCGATCAAGTTTTGGCTATTGAAAAAATAAGTGCTAAGCAAAACATTATTATTGGCAGTAGTGACCAAGATATTATCGGGCTAGCACGCAAAGCTGACGAAGCTTGTATTCAAATTTTCTTTATTCGTAGTGGTAAGATGATTGGTCGCGATCATTTTTTGTTAAATGGTACAGAAGATGAAACTGACAGTGCGTTATTAAATGCTTTTCTTGAACAATATTATAATAAGGCTACTTTTATTCCTAAGGAAATATTATTACCGGCAGAAATTGAAAATGAAGAAATTTTAAGTGCTTGGCTGTCTCAAAAGAAAAATGCCAAAGTAAGTTTTGGACTGCCACAGCGTGGTGTAAAAAAAGAAATGGTGCTGATGGCTAATGATAATGCCGTGGTGGTATTAGAAGAACAAATGATAAAAAATAGTGCTGGCTTAGAACAGACGGTGGGAGCAATGAAGGATTTAGGGCGTTATTTAAGAATGGAGAAAGAATTAAAGCGGATAGAATGTTTTGATATTTCACATATTCAAGGTTCGGAAACTGTGGCGTCAATGGTTGTTTTTAGCAATGGAGCTCCTGATAAACAAGAATATCGTCGCTATAAATTAAAATCGGTAGAAGGAAAGCCTGATGATTTTAAATCAATGCAGGAAGTTGTGGGGCGACGTTATCGACAAAGTGATGGTATTATGCCGGATTTAATCATTATTGATGGCGGTAAAGGTCAATTAAATTCAGCATTAGAAATTATTAGAGCCTTAGGACATTACCAAATTCCGGTGGTAGGACTGGCTAAGCAATTTGAATATGTTTTTTTAGAAGGGCAGAGTGAACCGGTGATATTGCCTCCTAATTCCAAAGCGTTATATTTGATTCAGCGAATTAGAGATGAAGCACATCGCTTTGCGATTACATATCATCGAAAATTACGTCATAAACGAAATTTGGTTTCAGTATTAGATCATATCGAGGGAATTGGTCCGACAAGACGCAAGGCGTTATGGGATGCTTTTGGGAGTATTGCGGAGATTAAAAAAGCGAAGATAACTGATTTGACAGCAGTACCGGGCATTAGTGAAAATATTGCGAATAATATTGTGAAGTATTTTAAAAATTCAATATGAATACAAGGTATTTTGAAAATATTTCTTGCTATGAGATAAATACGAGTGTTACAATTAAACAGTAATTATTATTAATAAAGGCGGGGATATAACATGGAAAAATGGATTTGTGAACTTTGTGGCTATGAGTATGATGAAGCAACTGGTGATAGCGATAACGGTATTGCTGCAGGTACTAAATTTGAAGATATTCCGGAAGACTGGGTTTGTCCATTATGTGGTGCCGGTAAAAGCGAATTTAAAAAATCTTAATAAATAAAAAAATGCCGAAACATCAGAGCAAAAGATGTTTCGGCATTTTTTTATTGTGCTAACGGAATGGAAAAAGTGATGGTTGTTCCTTGGTTGACTTTGCTTTGAACTGTTATTTGTCCACCAAGTAGTTCAACGATGAATTTTACTAAAGATAATCCTAGTCCTGAACCGCCAGCAATTCTGGTTCTGGCTTTGTCCACGCGATAAAAACGATCGAAAATATGTGGTAAATCTTCAGGACTAATACCGATGCCATTGTCGCTGACAGTAATAAAAGCAAAATCTTCAGTACATTCATATTGTAACGTTATTAACCCGTTTTCCGGAGTATATTTAATACTATTTTCTACTAAGTTGATGATTATTTGCATAACCCAGTCGTGATTTGCCATGATTACAGAGTTTTGGCAACAGGTATTAATAATAAGTTGTTGTTTTTTTTCAGCAATTTGTTGGTGCAGTCTTTTTTTGATTTCAGTAAAGATTTCTAACAAATTAATTGGTTGTAAATTTATTTGTTCTCGATATTCAGCAGAATCAAGTTTTGCCAATTGTAATAAATCTTTGAGTAACCGACTCATTCTTTCAGCTTCAGTATAGATGATCTTTAAAAATTTTTCGCACAGCGCTTCATCTTTATAAGCGCCATCTAGTAGGGTTTCGCTAAAACCTTTAATAGCGGTGAGTGGAGTCGCTAATTCATGGGAAGCATTAGCGACAAAGTCTACTTGGCGTTCATAAATTTCTTGAATAACAGTAATATCATGAAAAACAGTGAGAATTTTATCGGGGGAAACAGTATGTTGTGAAAGTGGAGCGAAAAAAACCTGGAAAGTTTTTTTGGTGTTATTAATGCTAATGGTAGTGGTTATTAATTTGTTTTGTCCGGAAGCAAAGACTTCATGGGCAGTTTGACCAAGGAGTGTATTGCCTAAAACACTAATACTATGTTTACCGAGCATTTCTGCAGTGATATTAAAGATTTCCCGAGCTTTTTTATTGATCGAGGTTACGTTGCCGTATTGATCCAGTAAAATAATGGCATTATCCATTTGCTCTAAAATCAAAGCTAGTTTTTGTGCTTCGGCATTAGTTTCATTGATTTTTTCTTGTAATCCGGAGGTTAATTTATTAAGGGTTAGAGCTAGGATTTCTAGTTCATCACCGGTATTTAAATGAATTTTTTGCTGAAGATTGCCATTAATGATATTTTTGGCTGCTAACGTTATCTCTTCAATTGGGGTAGTATATTTTTTCCCTAGCCAGAAACTTAAGATAAAGCTACACAGGATTGTAAAAAACATTGCACCGATAATATTACTGCGAATATTGTCAAAGGCAGTTTCAATGGGGCGTAATGTTTCGGCAATTCGTACTATGGCAATTATTTGGTTATTATTATATACTGGTAAAGCTACATAGAGCATGTTTTTTTCAATAGTGTTACTATACCGTAGAGCCGTAGCATATGAAGCTGTCAAAGCGTCTTGAAATTCAACCCGATTGGCGTGATTGTCCATATTAGTTGGAGTTTCCCAAGAATCGGCCATAACATTACCATTGGGGTTGATAATAGTAATTCTTAAATTATTCATTGGGTTAAATTTTTTGAGCTCGGTATCAAGTTGTTGTTGATTTCCCGAGATTAAATATGATTCCATAAAGCCTTCAATGATTTTTCCGTTAGTTACCAGATGCTCAGTTTGTAATTTGAGATTTTGTTGAGAGAAAAAATATAATAAATAAGAAATTAAACCAATTAAAGCTAATGTTATTAAGGTTATAAAAGAAAAAATGACTCTATTTTTAATGCCGAATTTAAACATAACATCCCTCCTGATAAAATAATTATCGGTGCTATTACAAAAATAGTCTAGATTTATTTTTGGCATTGCTTAACAAAATGACAAGTTTATATTATAGTATAAGATGAGTTAGTAGGAGGAGCGGTATATGCAAAATGAACACAATAATTTTTTAATTGTTACAGCATCCATTGGGGCAGGCCATAATAGAGCGGCTCAAGCAATTGCCGCTGAAATAAAAGCTGAAAATCCGACAGCAAAGATTCATATTGTTGATTTTATGTCTACTAAGACAGCTTATCTTAATAATATGTTGAAATTGATATATCTAAAAATGCTAATGCTGTTACCGACGATGTATGAGCTGTTATATAATTGGAGTGGCGGTAATATCAAAGGAGCCTCTATTAAAAGATTATTAGCGGTTGCCATGAGAAAAGATATGGAAGGCTTGATAAAGCGTTATCAGGCTAAAACTGTTATTTGTACTCATCCTTTTCCTTGTGCGGCAGCGTCATACTTAAAAAGAAAGAAAACCTGCGATTTTTTATTAGCCGGAGTGATAACTGATTTTGCGATTCATCAGCTGTGGATATATAAACAAGTTGATTTGTACTTTGTGGCAAATGCTGAGTTAAAACAAAAATTAGTAGAAAAAGGCATTGAGGTTGGTGCTATTAATGTTACCGGTATTCCGATTGCCCTTTCTTTTAACGTAGTGCAAGATAAGGAGAAAATTGCCCTGAAACTAGGCCTTGATTTGAATAAACATATTATTTTAATTATGGGTGGCGGCTTAGGGATGGGTGGGGTCAAGGATACCTTGCAGAGTTTAGAACAGCTGGCTGAAGAAATTCAAATTCTCGTTGTGGCGGGTGAAAATGACTGTCTACAAGACAGTTTGCAAAAATTTGCGTTAAAGTCACGGCATCATATTAAAATATGGGGTTACTCTGATAATATTCAAGAATTAATGGCAGTAGCACAGCTGTTAATCAGTAAACCCGGTGCACTAACGATTAGCGAAGCTTTAGCGATGGAATTGCCCATGATCTTATGTGAACCGATTCCGGGACAAGAAAAAGAAAATGCACAGTTTGTTGAAACTAAAGGTGCGGCGGTTTGGGTTAAAAATAAAAAAGATATTCCGGAAGTTGTAGCGGAATATTTAAAAAATAAGCAAACTCTGTTAAAGATGAGAAGTAGAGCCAAGGAATATAAAAAACCATTGGCGGCCAAGGAAATTATCAATATTATTTTTAAAAAGATTAACAGTAAAATAAATAATGTAGTAGAGTTATAAAAATAGATTGTTGCAAAATTTTGCGGCAATCTATTTTTGTTTTTAATGCAGAAGTTAACAATTTCTTAACAAAGTCTTAACACTTAAAACTAAAACTTATCTTACAATTTAATTAAGTTAATTAAAAAAATTGGAGGAAATAAAATGAACTTTTTACAAAAATCAAAAAAGATTATTGCAGTAGCAACCTTGTTGTCAGGTTTGGCGTTATTTGCCGGTTGTGGCGGACAAAAAGCAGAAGAGGCTATTAGTGGAACAGTAAGTGCTTCCGGTTCAACCGCATTATTACCATTGCTGAAACCGGCGCAAGAAGAATTTCATAAAAAACATGAAAAAGTAACTGTCAACATAGCGGGGGGCGGTTCTTTTACAGGGATGAATCAAGTAGCCGCGGGAGCGGTACAAATTGGTAACTCTGATGTTAATTTACCGGCTGACTTTAAAGATAAAGGTTTAGTTGACCATAAAGTTGTTGTGTTGCCGTTCGTCTTTATTGCCAATAAAGATGTTAATGTTAATAACTTAAGTGCTGAGCAATATGTAAATATCTTAACCGGTAAGATTACGAACTGGAAGGAAGTTGGTGGGAAAGATCAAAAAATCACTATAATCCACCGGGCGAAATCATCAGGGTCAAGAGCGACAATTTCAGAGACAGTATTAAAAGGTGCTAACTTTACTGATAATGCGATTATCCAAGACTCTAATGGGGCTGTGAAAACAGCGATTGCCAGCACACCGGGAGCGATTGGTTATGTTGATGCTCCGTATGCTGACGATACGATAAAAATTCTTGACTTTAATGGTGTAAAATATTCTGCTGATGCAGTAATAAATGGAACATATCCGGTGTACTCCTACGGGCATATGTATACTAAAGGAGCTCCTACCGGTGCAGTAAAAAGCTTTATTGACTATGTTATGAGCCCTGAGTTCCAAGATGTATATGTGGAAAAAGCAGGCTTCATTCCGGTTACAAAAATGAAAAAATAATCCGGTTTGTAATAGATGATAAAAGCCCGCTGAATGCGGGCTTTTATTGCCTTAAAGAATAGTAGTTAAAGAAAGAGGTAAGTAATTATGATGGCGATTGATAACGATCATAAAATAAAACTGCTGTGTGATAAATACATAAAATACTTATTTATAGCTTGTGCCTTTTTTATGACAGTCATTATTTTCTCGATAATTTTATTTATCGGTAATCAAGGCTTAATGACGTTTAAAGATGTTGGTGTTATTGAATTTTTCTTCTCTAGTAAATGGGATCCTTGGGCCGGAGAATATGGAGCGGCTAGTTTTATTGTTGGCTCTATCACGGTAACGCTATTGGCAATTATTATTGGTGGGCCATTGGGCTTAGCCGGTGCCGTTTTTATGGCGAAAATTGCACCGAAATGGGTTAGAGAACTAATGAGACCAGCGACTGATTTATATGTTGCGATTCCTTCGGTAGTTTATGGATATATTGGGTTAACTTTATTTATTCCGTTTTTTCGAGATGTCTTTGGCGTTACTACCGGGTTTGGGGTATTTGTAGCCGGAGTGATTTTAGCAATTATGATTTTGCCAACTGTTATCAGCATTTCCGAAGATGCGATTAGAGCAGTGCCAAAACCGTTGGAAGAAGCGTCTTTAGCGCTGGGGGCAACAAGATGGCAAACTATCTGGAAGGTTTTATTGCCAGCGGCATTACCTGGAGTTTTAACTTCAATCATTTTAGCAATGGCGCGAGCGATTGGGGAAACAATGGCAGTGCAAATGGTTATTGGTAATACTCCGTTGTTATTAAAAGGATTATTTACGCCAACCTCGGCCTTGACTAGCAATATTGTTGTAGAAATGGGTAATACCCCGTTTGGTTCAACTTGGGGCAACTCTTTATTTTTGATGGCGCTAGTTTTATTGATAATATCCTTAGGGATGATTTTAGGAATTAAAAAAATTGGGGCAAGGAGGGGCTTTTAATGTCAGCAAAATTTAAAAATAGTCTTGCGACGTTTTGCTTATATCTGGCCGGTGGTTTAATTTTTGCAATCTTGCTATCTTTTTTAGGCTATATCTTATATAAAGGGTTGCCGGTGTTATCGTTTGATTTTATTTTAGGGAAACCTAGTGATATTGAAGCGGGGGGCGGAGTTGGTCCGCAATTATTTAATTCTTTTTATATTTTATTATTGTCAATGTTAGTTTCAATACCCCTAGCGATTGGTGCTGGAGTTTATTTAGCGGAATATGCTAAAGAAACCAGATTGACAAAAATTATCAGATTAAGTACGGAAAGTTTAGCAACAGTTCCTTCAATTGTATTAGGGTTGTTTGGAATGATTATTTTTGTTAATTTTTTAGGCTTTGGCTTTAGTATTATTGGTGGTGCGTTAACGTTATTACTGTTAAATTTACCGATTTTGGTCAGAGTAACTGAAGAAACGATTAAAACTATTCCGCCTAGTTATCGAGAAGCATCGTTGGCACTAGGGGCGACTAAGTGGCAAACTATTTGGAAGGTGGTACTGCCAAATGCTTTGCCGGGGATTATTACGGGGATTACGTTAACGGCTGGTCGAGCTTTGGGCGAAACGGCAATTTTGATTTTTACAGCTGGTACAACGGTTTCAAGACATCTGTTTGATACTGACTTATTTGCCGGTGGTGAGACTTTAGCAGTGCATATGTGGTATTTGATGTCAACTGGCTTAGTACCGGATCGGGATCTGATTGCAAATGGTATTGGGGCCTTGCTGGTGATAATGATTTTAGTATTTAATTTTTTATTTGCGATTCCGGCAAGAATATTACAAAAGAGAATGGGGACAATGAAGTAAATAATACTAATACATAGGAGCTGAATGCGTTGATACTTCAAAAAAAGATATTGTCAATATTAGAAAAAGTCACGAAGTTGAAAAAAATTAAAGCTGAAGATATCAAAGATTTTTTTAATTTAATCAGTACTAAAGCGGCATTATTTACTTTACTTGTATGTTTCATTCCGAGTTTTATTATTGGCAGTTACTTTATTAATCAAAGTATGGAGTTTTTAATGGAGGCGGCCGGTAATAATAATAAAAAAGTTGCGGAGCTAGTGGCAAATGATATCGGCAGTTATATTATCAATAAGAAAAATTTTATGATGGTATCGGTCGGTAATCAGGCAATAAAAAGTATGACATTGCAGACTGCAAAGCCTTATTTGGAAGAACTTAAAACTTATTATGGAAATGATAATGCTTTAAGTATTTCAGATAAACAGGGGCAGAAAATTTATTCAACACACTCTCAACTAGGTAATAAGCTTAATCTGCAAAAATTAGAAAAACTCTGGCAGTATAATATGATTTTTGATACTGATTTACACAAGGATAATATTGGTAACTTCAGTATCAATGGCAGTATTCCAATTTATCGTGATAATAATGAGATGGCCGGTATTTTATCTTTGGATATTCCGTTGCAAAATATCAATGTCTTAATAGAACAAGTACTAGCGCAAAATCCTAGTTATGGCATTATGCTTATTAATGGTAACGGTGTTCCTTTGTTCAGCCAGAATAATACTGAGGCCGTAAAAAATAAACAAGTTTTAGAATTTGACTTTGTAGCTAAAGCGGTCAAAGAAAAGAATGGTACAATGCAAAGCTTGATAAGAGGAGAAGAATATCTTGTTGCTTTTCGGCAAATTGAAAATACTGATTTTATCGTTGTTACAACATATCCTAAGGCGTATGTAACAGCGGTAGCTAATAATATGGCACAGCAAGGGTTGCTATTTTTGTTAGGGATTATTACTATTACAATGGTGCTGGGAATGATTTTATCAAAAAAAACCTTAGCGCCGTTTGGTTATATGGTAAAAGGGGTTAAGGCGGTAGCAAACGGTGATTTGGCTTATCGCTTAAAAATTAATAGTAAAGATGAGTTTGGTTTATTAGCGCAAGGTTTTAATAAAATGAATGAAAATTTACAAGAACTAGTAAGCTCCGTACAGACCTCATCGGTTTTTATTAATAAAACTACGAATATGGCTTTAACTGAAAGCATAACTGCCAGAAATAATAGTAATAAAGTGGTTGATTTTGCTAAGGTAATGCTTAATAAAATTGAAAATCAAAGTGAAAAAACTTTGATTGCCAAGCATTCTTTAGATGAGCTTAATGATATTACGAAAAAAGTAGTAGCAGGGATGGCGACAACATTAACTACAACTAAGCAATGTGTAAATATTTCTAATGAGGGTAAAAACTCTATTAACAATACGATTGTGGCAATGAATAATATTAAAGAGCAAGTTTCGCAGACTGTTAGTACGGTTGAAAATTTAGATAACAGTGTTAAGGAAATTAATAAAATCTCAGACACTATCAGTATGTTTGCTAATCAGACTAATTTATTGGCGTTAAATGCCAGTATCGAGGCTGTTCGTGCCGGTGAATATGGTCGTGGTTTTGCAGTAGTGGCGGAAGAAATCCGAACTTTAGCCGAACAGTCAAAAACTGCAACAGCACAAATTGCGAAAATAAGTACTAATGTTATGGTAGCGACGCAACAAGTCATTGTTCAAATGCAAAGTAGTGGGTTAAAGGTTGCGCAGGGGGCGGAAATTGTAAAAACCACCGATATTGCATTTAATGAAATTAATGCGGCAGTGCTGACAGCGCAACAACAATCTGACATAATTTTCAATCAAGCGGAAGAACAAATTCAATTATTTGATACAGTGCGTAAGCAAGTTGAATTTATCAATGAACTTGGTTATGATAATAGGGAAAGTGCTAATGAAATTGTCCAAATTATTAATAAGCAGAAGAATAATATTGCTGAAATTAACACAGCTAACGAACATTTATTAAATTTAGTTAAAGAATTTGAGGTATTACTTAATAATTTCAAATTAAATTAAAAGAATAATTGCCATCTGAAGATAAACCCAATATAATGTAGTCGTGGAGTTATGACTATTTTATATTGGGTTTTTGCAAGGTATTTTATCAAGGATGGTGAGTGTAATGGCGAAAGGTAAATTAATAAATATAATATTTTACAGTTTTATCTTTGCGGCACTGGTTTATTTCGGTTGCATTACTTATCAACATCAAGTTAAATTAAATGATATTGCCACAGAAAAAGAAAAAGTCGGTAAAACCTATTTGCAATTGGAAGAAGAAAATAAATTATTAGCACAAGAAAAAATAAAACTTGCTGATAATCAATATATTGAAAAAATTGCCAGAGAAGATTTAGGTTTGGTGAAAAAAGGCGAAACACCAATAATTAAGTCGAGTAATAATTAGGTTGTCAGTGATGGTATTTCTTGACACCTTTTATTCTCAAAGGGTATAATTTAGAAGTGTAATGTGAACAAATAAGGAGGAAGTTTGATTAGTATGTCCATCGAAGTTGGCAGTGTGGTTGAAGGCGTTGTTACCGGAATTACTAATTTTGGTGCATTTGTCGAGTTACCAGAAGGAAAAGTTGGTTTAATTCATATTTCAGAGGTTGCGGATGTTTATGTTCGTGACGTAAAAGATTTCCTAAAAGAACAAGATTCAGTAAAGGTAAAAGTACTATCTGTTGATGATCGAGGGAAAATTGGCTTGTCGATCAAACAAGCAATGCCGAAAAGCGCACCAACAGTACCGAAACTCGATAATAGACCGGCAGTCGGAGAAGGAAGCTATCAACAGGCACCAAGAAGAACTGCAGCCAACGATTTTAAGAAACCAAATCGTTTTAATACTCCTTCTTTTGAAGATAAGTTAAGCAGGTTTTTAAAAGATAGTGATGAAAGATTATCTGACTTGAAGAAAAATACAGATTCAAAACGTGGTGGCCGTGGTGGCGCCCGCTATGCAGATTAATTAAAACAGGGTGATACCCTGTTTTTCTTTTTAAATTTTTATTTATTTGAAGAGGTGAGGTAATGCAACAAAAACTGACGGAAATTGTTAGAATTGCTACCTTGGCTGGAGAAATATTACTAAAAAATGGAGCAGAAACGTTTAGGGTAGAAGATACTATGGAACGAGTAGCAAAAGCTTGTGGTGCTTATCGTGTCGATACTTTTGTAACACCAACGGGGGTGTTTATTTCTATTCGTCAAGAAAATGGTAAAACTCTAACGGGACTGAAAAGAATAAAGAAGCGACGGATTAGTTTAGATCGTATAGCCAAAGTTAATGAGGTTTCAAGAGCTTTAGTGGAAGGTCGAGTTGATTATCAAACTGCCTTGGAACAATTACGACAAATCGCCAAAGCAAAGAATACTTTTTCTTGGCTCACGGCAATTCTTGCTTCGGGAGTGGTTGGCTCTGGTACGGCAGTAATTCAAAACGGCGGAATTGGGGAAGTGCTGGTGGCTTTTTTGGCGGCAGCGTTAGTTCGTTCAATTGCTCATTTAATTGTCAGATTAAATGGAGTGCCATTTGTCTTTGAATTCTTAGGCGGGGCAACTACTGCTTTATTAGGAGTTTGGGCGTGTAAATTTTATCCTCAGCTATATTTAGATGCGATTATTGTTGGTGGAATTATGCCGATGGTTCCAGGGGTAGCAATTACTAATTCTTTGCGAGATTTGATGGCGGGATTTTTATTGACCGGTGTTGCACGAGGGATGGAAGCGATGGTAACAACAGCAGCGGTAGCGATGGGCGTAATGATTGTCTTGGCCGGTTTAGGGTGAGGTGTGATGATGATAGTAAAAATAATAGCTGTATTCTTCCTCTCTACTGCTATTGGAATTATGTATCGTATTCCGCGTAAATTAGTAGCTTATGCCGGATTAGTTGGAGTAGTAGCTTGGATTGTTAAGGTTATGGTTGAAAGTGGCTTGCATAGTCCAATTTTAGCAACTTTCATTGGCAGTGTTGCAATTGGTCTTTCAGCAGAAATTTTGGCACGAATATTGAAAAAGCCAGCTTCTATTTTTATTATTCCCGGTTTTATTCCGTTAGTTCCCGGTGGCAGTGCTTATAATACTATTGTCAAAATGGTGCAAGGTGATTATATTAGCGGTGTTACGATGGGGATGAAAACTATTTTAACTGGAGCTTCGATGGCTTTTGGAATTTTTATCAGTGCGACGATAGTACGCTTGATTTTAGATTATAAAAATAATAAATATGAAGAAATAAATGCTAATGATGATCATTAAAGACGGTGAAAAAGATGTTAGATAAGGTTAAAACTTGGTGTTTAAAACACCACTTAATAGATAATAACGATAAGCTGATTGTAGCCTGCTCCGGAGGGCCGGACTCATTGGCAATGTTAAATATATTACAGCAACTGAGCCAAGAATTTAATTTAACCTTGATTGTTGCTCATTTTAATCATAAGCTCAGAGGGCAAGAGTCTGATGAGGATGAGGCTTTTGTCAAAGCCTTTGCGCAAGCTAATAACCTGACCTTTGCTAGTACTGGCGTTGATGTTAATCAATATTGTCAAAACAATAAACTTTCGCTAGAAGAAGGCGCTAGAATATTACGTTATCAATATCTTAGAACCTTAGCGCAGCAACATCAGGCTGATAAAATTGCTGTGGGGCATAATAAAGATGATCAAGCTGAAACGGTTTTACTTAATTTATTAAGGGGGGCCGGAAGTTGTGGAATAGCTGGAATTAGTGCTAAAAGTTGTGATATAATAAGACCGTTATTGTCTACAACCAGAACTGAAATTGAAAGTTATTGTCAGCAGGAAAAGTTAGTACCGAGAATTGATAAATCTAATTTGGAACCTTGTTATTTGAGAAATAAAATTCGACTAAAGTTATTACCACAATTATTGCAATATAATAATTCAATCGTTGAGACTTTATGGAAGACGGCTGAAATTATTGGAACGGAAAATGACTATCTTGCAACAGAAGCGCAAAAAGTTTGGACTGAGGTAATCAGTATAACTGATGAGATTATAGTGGTGAAAAAAGGCTTGTTTAATAATCTGCATAAAGCGCTACAACGAGTAATAATTCGCCAAATTATTGAACAAAAACAAGGGCATACTAAGGGTATCAGCTTTGAGCATATTGAAAAAGTAATAAATTATGTTGCTACCACTAAAAGCGGTGGAATCATAGAATTACCGCAACAGCTCTTAGTGGAAAATAAATACCAAGAGTTTCAATTTTATTTTGCCACTGAAAAACATAAATTACCGCAAATTATGGCGCAAGAACTGCCAGTTTCGGCAACTACGATCTTACAAGGCTTTTCAGGGATGATAAAAGTAGAAGTGCTTGATAATTATGTAAAGCCTTATGATAATCAAGCTATCTTCGATTATGATAAAATAGTATTGCCACTGTATGTCAGAAGTCGTAAGGATGGCGATGTTTTTAAGCCACAAGGGTTTAACGGTAGAAAGAAATTGAAAAAGTTTTTTATTGATCAGAAAATAGACCAAGACCAAAGAGTTATGATACCATTACTATGTGACAGTACTAATCAAATTTTATGGGTACTGGGTTATCGACAAAGTTCAATAGCGTCTATTGATGAAACAACCACAAAATATTTATTGTTAACAAAGATTCAGGGAGTGTAAAAAAATGATTAACGATGTAGAAAAAGTATTATTAAGTGAAGAGCAATTATCACAAAAAATTGCCGAGTTGGGAGAAGAAATCAGCAAGGATTATCAGGGGAAAGAGATTGTTGCGATCTGTGTGTTAAAGGGCGCAATTTTATTTATGGCTGATTTGGCTAGGGCTGTGAAAGTTCCAATGGCACTTGATTTTATGGCAGTATCAAGCTATGGCAATGGTACTAGCACTAGTGGCACCGTGAGAATTTTAAAAGATTTAGATAATAGTATTGAAGGAAAACATGTCTTAGTAGTAGAAGATATTATTGATTCCGGAGTAACTTTAAAGTATTTATTGAAAAATTTAAAATCACGCAAACCGGCAAGTATTAAGCTTTGTACACTACTAAATAAGCCGGAACGTCGTCGCGTGGAAGTTGATATTGATTATTGTGGTTTTACGGTACCGGATTATTTCTTGGTGGGTTATGGACTTGATTACGCTGAAAAATATCGTAATTTACCGTTTATCGGTATTTTAAAACCTGCGATATATGAATAATAGTTATTAATTGTTTTAAAAAGACTTTAATGATATAATATAAGAGGTTTATTTTAAACAGAAGGAGGTAATTAATTGAATAAATTTGTCAAAAATATAGGCTTTTATTTACTGATAATATTAATTGCTATTTCAGCAATTGATTATTTTTCAAGCCGTGTTGCTGTGAAACCTGAAATAAATTATAGTGAACTTTTAAGACAAGTTCAGGAGCAAAATGTTAAAGGTGTAACCATTGTGGAAAACAGTATCAAAGGTCAATTGGCTGATGGTACGGAGTTTACAACCGTAGCACCAAATGATCCTAACTTAATTAATACTCTTCGTGATAAGGGTGTAGAAATTAAAGCGGAATTACCACCGCAACCACCATGGTGGACAGGAATTTTTTCCTCGTTATTACCGATGTTATTGTTAATTGGGGTATGGTTTTTTATCATGCAACAAACCCAAGGTGGCGGTAACAAAGTGATGTCCTTTGGTAAAAGTCGGGCGAAGCTTAATAGCGAAGAAAATTTAAAAGTAACTTTTAAAGATGTTGCTGGTGCTGATGAAGCGAAGCAAGAGTTAGAAGAAGTTGTAGAATTTTTAAAATATCCGAAGAAGTTTAACGATTTAGGTGCTAGAATTCCCAAAGGGGTATTACTGGTTGGCCCGCCGGGAACAGGAAAGACGTTACTGGCTAAAGCTGTTGCCGGTGAATCTGGGGTACCATTTTTCAGTATCAGCGGTTCAGACTTTGTAGAGATGTTTGTCGGCGTTGGTGCTTCTAGGGTTAGAGATTTGTTTGAGCAAGCGAAAAAAAGTGCGCCGTGTATTGTTTTTATTGATGAGATTGATGCGGTTGGACGTCAACGTGGTGCCGGCTTAGGCGGGGGACATGATGAGCGTGAACAAACTTTAAATCAATTATTAGTCGAAATGGATGGGTTTGCGGCTAATGAAGGCATCATTATTATTGCAGCAACTAATCGACCGGACATTTTGGATCCGGCATTATTAAGACCGGGTCGTTTTGATCGACAAATTGTGGTGGATCGTCCTGATGTAAAAGGGCGCGAAGAAATTTTAAAAGTCCATACTAAAGGAAAACCGATTGGCGATACTGTTAATTTAGCTGTTTTAGCGAGAAGAACACCGGGCTTTACCGGCGCTGATTTGAGTAATTTAGTAAATGAAGCGGCGTTGTTAACAGCACGACGTGATAAGAAAAAAATTGAAATGACCGAGATGGAAGAATCCATTGAACGAGTTGTGGCTGGACCGGAGCGTAAGAGTAAAGTTATCAGTGATAAAGAAAAACGCCTGACTGCTTATCATGAGGCTGGTCATACTTTAATCGGCATGATGTTAAAGCATACTGATCCGGTACACAAAGTTTCCATTATACCGCGTGGACGTGCCGGTGGTTATACCTTGATGTTGCCGAAAGAAGATCGCTACTATGCAACGCGAAGCGAGCTTTTAGATCAATTAAAGACATTTTTAGGCGGCCGAGTGGCGGAAGAAGTTGTTTTAAATGAAATCAGCACCGGTGCGCAAAATGATTTGGAGCGAGCTAGTAGCTTGATTCGTAAAATGATTACAGAATATGGGATGAGTGATGTGTTAGGGCCGATTACTTTTGGACGCAAGCAAGATCATCAAGTGTTCTTGGGACGTGATATTTCAAGAGATCGAAACTACAGTGAAGAAGTTGCTCATGCTATTGATAAAGAAGTTAAAAAGTATATGGAAGAAGCTTATGTGGAGTGTCGTAAAATGTTAAATGAAAACATTGATAAGTTACACTTGATTGCTAATGCGTTGATTGAGCGCGAAACTTTAGAAGCTTCGGAATTAGAACAATTAATGAAAACAGGCTCTTTAGATGATAATGCTAAGGGTGCTAGTGAAAATGGTGAAAATTTGGTACTAAATATTACTAGCAATATTGGTTCAGACAATAATTAAATAATATTAATTAGTAAAACTTAACAGCAGATGATGTCTAAGGTGAATAATATGAAAATATTTTCACCAAGATATTATCTGCTGTTCATTAATGTAGTAAGGGTGGTTTATATGGCGGAAATTTTATTAAATTATACGAGAGCAGGCAAGGTGGAGAGTGTTCACTATGGAGATTTTGTAGTAGTTGATGTTAATGGTAAAATTATTGATTCAGTAGGAGAACCACACAAAAAAATGTTTTGGCGTTCAGCGGCGAAACCATTTCAAGCCTTACCGTTTGTGAAAGAAGGCGGGGTAGAACGTTTTAATATTACGCAAGAAGAATTGGCGTTGATGACTTCTTCACACAGTGGGGAGGAGTTTCATGTTAAATTGGTTAATGAGTTATTAGAGAAGGTTGATCTTGATGTTAGTGCCCTTGATTGTGGTCCGGCGACCCCAATGAGTAGTAAAGCAGCAAAAGCATTGACAGCTCAAGGCTTAAGACCAGAAGCGGTTCATAATGCTTGCTCCGGTAAACATTCTGGAATGCTAGCATTAGCTCAAGCGATGATGGTTGAGGTTGAAGGTTATACCAAGCCTGATCATAAAGTTCAGCAAAAGATGATTGAAGCGGTAGCAAAAAGTACTAACCTAGCGGTAAATGAAGTTGAAATCGGCATTGATGGTTGTGGGGTTCCGGTTTTTTATTTGCCGTTATATAATATGTCATTAGCTTATGCCAGACTGGCTCAGCCAGAAGCAGGTCAGTGGGGTGAAGATGAACAGGATATTAAAACTATTCGTGATGCGATGATTGCACATCCGTTAATTGTTTCTGGAACCGGTAGAATTGATTCCTTGGTAACGCAAATTACTAAGGGGCGTATTATTGCCAAAATTGGTGCGGAAGCGGTATATTGCTTAGCTGCGGTAGACAAAGGCTGGGGAATAACTTTTAAAATTCAAGACGGCTCTTTTAGAGCAATTAATCAAGTTGTTATCGGAATTTTAAAACGGTTGAATTTGTTAACGGCTGAAGAATATGCACAGTTAGTAGAAAAGTTTCCACCGATTTTAAAAAATCATCGTGGAGATGTTATCGGCACAATTGAAGTAGGTTTCTAAATAAAATGACCAACCGGCGCTTATGCCGGTTGGTCATTTTTATCATATTATTAGTTATTCATCGGGCAGTTTGCAGGATCTCTTGGAGGGTTATTATTACCTTTGCCCATATGATGTGGAGTGTTTTTCATCATACCATGGTCGCTAAGCATTCCTCTACCGTCCATAGGGGGAAGTTTATCGGCATTTTCTGCTAGAATATTTTCAAAAGCTGTTTTGTCGATGCCTAATTGTAAAGCAATATCGAACCAAGTATTATTAATAGCTTTCAGATTGAGCACTTCATTAATATTTTTATTGGTCTTTGTTGCTAAAATTCCAGCGACAGAAATATCTTTTGGTAGATAGCCATTAGCTAATAAATTATCGACCGTAGTTTTATCCAAATTAAAAGCTGTGGTTAATCTGGTACTGGAAAGCTCATTAGCGGTAGTTTTCAGTTGTTCCGGTGTTATATTAAGATTTTTTTCGATTTCTGGCCAAGTAGTTGCTGCTGTTTTTAAAGTTATAACTTCGTCCAATGTTTTGCCACTAGCCTTTGCTAAAAAAGCGGCATGATGAATATCTCTGAGGTTATAACCTTTATTAAGATAACTGTCAACTGTTGCTTGATTTAGATTTAAACATTCTGCAAAATTACCCCAAGTGCTCATATTGTTAGGCATTTTGTTATGTATTTTTTGTCTCGGACTGTTAGAGTCATAACCATAAGGCATCATTCTATTAGGGGTGGTAAGGGCAACGGCACTGATTAAAATAGCACTGCCGGCTAAACCTAATAATATATTTCTAGTAGTTGTGTTCATAATATATTCCTCCTTGGTGGATATTTATAATTTGTTATATATCCTTTTCTCACTTTTATTATATGAATATATTGTGACAAGATTATGACAAAAATAATAAAAAAGCAAGGTTGCAAAAATTTATATTTTACAACCTTGCTTTTCAGCTTTTAAAGGGCAAATTGATGGTGAAACAAGTTTCCACATTAGGGGTGCTCTTTACGGTAACGGTACCCTTCATAGCTAGTACCAACATTTTCGTAATGGCCAGACCTAAGCCGGTTCCGCCTTCTTTACGATTGCGAGATTTATCGGCTTTATAAAATCGATCCCAAATAAACGGTAAATCGTTAGCGGTAATGCCAATACCATTATCAGTAATAGTTATCTCTAAAAAATCTTTATTTTTACTAATGTTAACAGCAATTGTTCCGCTGATAGGAGAATACTTGATTGCATTACTCATAATATTGTTTAAAACTTGCTGTAAGCGTTGTTGGTCAATGAAAAATTCGTTGAGATTATCATGGATGGTTAACTGTAATTGTAAATTTTTCTCTTTCATTAAAGATTGGTAGCTTTCGAAATGCTGGCGTAGATACTTCGTAGCATTTATTTTTTCATAGTGAAAAGACAACTGTCCTGATTCTAACTGAGCTAAGTTTAGTAAATCAGAAATAAGTAAATTCATGTTTTTATTTTCGAGAAGAATTTTTTGGAGGTATTCTTGCTTTTTCTCCGGAGCTTTGACTAGGTCATCTAACAGTGTTTCTGTTAAAGCTTGGATAACTGCAAGTGGTGTTTTTAAATCATGGGTGACATTGGCTAAAAACTCACGCCGATTGCTGTCTATTTTCTCTAATTTAATTGCCATCTCGTTAAAGGCTGAGCCTAGTTGACCGACCTCATCATCACTTAGTACAGTAGCACGTGCTTGATAATTACCGCTGGCAAAATTTGCTGCTGCTTGTGAAATATTACTGAGGGGCTTGGTAATATTGCGTGAAATAATAAATGATAATAATGCTGTTAAGATAATACTGATGATAATAACATATGATAACAAAGTGGTTAATTCATTGGCATTTTTGTTGATGCCCATAATTGGGGTATAGAGAAATAAGGCTTTATCAGGTGTTTCTGGTAAAGGGATGGCGATAATGATAGAAGGATCCATGTGATGGCGACCATTATGGAGCCAAGATTGGGGAGTGCCATTAAACAGAGCTGTTATTTCAGTAGCCTCCTCCGGAAAAACGTTTTCCCAGCGACGCGGAGCTCTGCCATAAAGTGTTTGTCCGCTTTTATCAGCAATCCATAAATTAGAGCCACTTAAATCTCCAAGATTATCTAACAACGGTTGAGTGATGATGTTTTGTTGTAGTGCCGGTTGAATTATTTTAGTCAGTGCAATACCGGTATTAAAAAGTTCATGACGTTTGGTATCGATAAGATGATTTAATGTCAAATGATACATTGATAGACCTAAGGCAAAGGCTAGGACGAAAATAATTAAAATATTTGAAGCTAATATTTTCCCGAAAATAGATTTAATCATGTTTTAATACCTCAAATTTATAGCCAAATCCTCGGCTTGTTTGAATGTAGTGGTAGTGAGGATGTAGTAATTTTTGTCGCAAACGTTTAATCGTAGCATCGACCGTTCGTTCATCTCCTTCGAAATCATAGCCCCAAATATTAGTTAATAATTTTTCGCGTGAAAATGTTTGTTTAGGGTGCTTTAAGAGGAAATATAATAACTCAAACTCTTTTGGAGTTAAGGTAACTAAAGCATCAGCAATTTTAACATTTTTATTGTTTAAATCAATGCTCATACCGTCAACACTAATGATGCCATCGGTACCGGCTAAATTGCTCCGACGCATAACGGCCTTTACTCTGGCGATTAATTCTCGGGGGCTAAAGGGTTTGGTAATATAGTCATCGGCCCCTAAAGCAAAGCCGGCTATCTTATCTTCTTCACTTGTTTTGGCAGTAAGAAAAATTACCGGCACCTCTCGCTCAATGGCGCGACATAGTTCTAAGCCACTCATTTTCGGTAACATAATATCTAAGATTAATAAATCAGGCTTTTCTGCAATTTCAAGCTCTAGCGCAGTATCGCCATCTAAAGCCGTTAAAACGCTATAACCTTCTTTTTCTAAATATATTTTTACAACTTCGATAATGCTTTCTTCATCATCAGCAATTAATATTTTCATAATAATCACCACCCTCTATATTATTGCCTAAATGCTAACATATTTTATAATAATATGCTAGAAAATTAGTATCGTGAAATAATGTTTTATTTGTGATATACTATCTTAAGCTTGTAAGGGTATGGGGGTGTAGATTTTGCGTAGTAAGGTCTTAACTTTATTAAAAAATAGTCAAGGTGAGTATATTTCCGGTGAAGAAATCGCCAGAAAACTCCAAGTATCGCGGACGGCGATTTGGAAACATATTCGAGACTTGAAAGAAGCCGGCTATCTGATACAGTCGCATTATCGTAAAGGGTATAGTTTGCAGAGCGCACCGGATTTATTGTTGCCGGAAGAACTTAAAGCTAATTTAAAAACCAAACTTCTTGGAAGTGAGATACATTATTTTGATGATGTTGATTCAACTAATAATATTGGTAAGTTAATTGCTGCTAAAGGGTGTTTAAATGGCAGTGTTATTGTTAGTGAATCTCAAAATAAAGGACGTGGGCGCTTAGAACGTGGTTGGTATTCGCCGAAAAGTGCAGGGATTTGGTTTTCGGTAATTTTAAAACCGAAAATGAGCCCGCAAAATGCTCCTAAATTTACATTGTTAGCAGCGGTAGCAGTGGCAAGGGCAATAGAAAATATTACCGGAATAAAGTGTGGAATTAAATGGCCAAATGATATATTATATGATGGTAAGAAATTAGTCGGTATTTTAACGGAGATGAATGCAGAAATAGATTGTATTAATTACATTGTTATTGGCATTGGGTTAAATGTTAATAATGAAGAGTTTCCCGAAGAATTAACATCTATTGCGACATCTTTAAAAATGATTAAAACTAAAACTTTTTCGCGTCTGGCATTATTAAGTGAGATTTTAGAACAATTAGAGCAAGAATATCAGAAAGTATTGCTAGATGGTTTTGCTGATACCTTCAATGCTTGGCGAGAGTATTCGGCCACGCTAGGTAATGAAATTAAAGTATTGGGGATTGAAGAACAATTTAGCGGAAAAGCCCTTGATATTGATGAAGATGGAGCGTTATTAGTAGAAACAGAGGCTGGCATTAAAAAAGTTTTAGCTGGCGATGTTTCCATTAGACCAAAGTAAAAAATAGTGAGGTATCTTTAATGTTATTAGTATTTGATATTGGTAATAGTAATATTGTACTGGGTGTATATAAAGATGACATTTTATTAAAGCATTGGCGTATTTCAACTGATCGTCAGAAAACCGGTGATGAATATGGAATGCTACTTAATAATTTGTTTAATTTTAATGGTTTGAAAATTAGTGATATTGAAGCAATTATTATTTCCTCGGTTGTTCCGCCACTAGTTGTACCACTTTCTAAAATGTGTCAGCGTTATTTTAACATTGATCCGTTGGTAGTAGGGCCTGGCATAAAAACTGGGATAAAAATTAAATATGAAAATCCTCGTGAAGTTGGTGCGGACAGAATTGTTAATGCAGTGGCCGCTCGCGAAAAGTTTCCGGGTAGCTTAATTATTGTTGATTTTGGCACAGCTACGACTTTTTGTGCGATTAATAATGAAGGTGATTATTTGGGGGGAGCAATTGCTCCGGGAATTGGAATTTCTAGTGAAGCCTTGTTCCAAAGAGCGGCAAAATTGCCGAGAATTGAACTTGTTACCCCTAAATCGGTGATTTGTCGTAATACTATTACCAGTATGCAATCAGGAATAATTTTTGGCTTTACCGGTCAAGTTGATGAGATTGTCAGACGAATGAAAACCGAAATGAATGAAGAAGCGACAGTTATTGCTACCGGTGGTTTAGCTAATTTAATTGCTAAACAATCTACGACCATTGATAAAGTCGAACACTTTTTAACATTAGATGGTTTGTGCATTTTATATAAACGCAATGCCAGTAATATGCGTGATTTTTAAATAGGAGAATTAGATGAGGATTGGGAATATTGAAATAGCTAATCCTGTTATTTTAGCACCGATGGCTGGTGTTACGGACTTACCTTTTCGTATTTTAGCAAAAGAATTGGGTTGTGGCTTGGTCTATACTGAGATGGTTAGTGATAAAGGGATTAATTATCGTAACTGTCACACTCTAGAGATGTTAAAGACTGATTGCCGAGAACGTCCGGTGGCACTACAATTATTTGGGGCGGAGCCTCAAAGTATTGCGAAAGCTGCTAAGTATGTTGAAAGCTTAGGGGTTGCAGATATTATTGATCTTAATATGGGTTGTCCGGCGCCCAAGGTTGTTAAAAATAATGAGGGTTCAGCATTGATGAAGGAACCGTTGTTAGCCTTTGAAATCATGAAAGCGGTGGTCGAGGCGGTAGATTTACCGGTCACGGTGAAGTTTCGTAAGGGTTGGGACAATAATAATGAAAATGCGGTAGAAATGGCTCAATTAGCTGAAAAAGCCGGGGTTTGTGCTGTTGCGGTGCATGGCCGAACTAGAGAACAATATTACTCTGGTCAAGCTGATTGGGATATTATCAAAGAAGTTAAAGCGGCAGTTAGTATTCCGGTGATTGGTAATGGTGATATCAGAACTTGCCAAGATGCCAAGAAAATGCTTGAAAAAACAGGCTGTGATGCGATTATGATTGGTCGTGGCTGTCAAGGTAATCCTTGGATATTTCAACAAGTTAGTACTTTTTTAAATACCGGTCAGATAATAAATCAACCTAGTATTGAAGAACGAGTTGACTTGATAAAAAGACACTTAGCCATGTTGATTGAATTAAAGGGCGAGTATATCGGTGCACGAGAGATGCGCAAGCATGCAACTTGGTATACTAAGGGTTTACCGTTCTCGGCTGATTATCGGTTACGCTTTAATCAAGCAGAAAGTGAAACTGATTTTCATAAAGTATTTGCTGATTTATTAAAAAATTATCATAAGGATTGATAAGATGAGAATTCACTACTTACAACATGTTCAATTTGAAGGATTGGCTAATATACAACAGTGGGCGAACCTTAAAAATCATAGTATCACTGCTACAAAAATGTATGCAGGTGAAGCTTTACCGGCTGTTGACGATTTTGATTTTTTGATTGTATTGGGCGGTCCGATGAATATTTATGATGAACAAGAGTTCCCGTGGTTGATTAAGGAAAAAGAATTTTTGCGGGAAGTTATTGCTCAGGAGAAAACAGTGCTGGGGATTTGTTTAGGCGCTCAATTATTAGCGGCAGTATTAGGTGCGGAGGTTATCAGCAATCCTGCAAAGGAGATTGGTTGGCTGAAAGTAAAAACTTCAACTGAAAGTATGCTTAAGAATATTTTGCCGGCTGAGTTTATGGCTTTTCATTGGCACGGTGATACCTTTTTATTGCCTAAAGAAGCAACGTTGTTAGGGAGTAGTGAGGGTTGTAATAATCAAGGGTTTGAAATGTTTAAAGGAAAAGTAGTTGGTGTGCAATTTCATTTAGAGTCTAATGTAGATAGTATTGAAGCCCTACTAACTAATTGTGAATCTGAACTTGTAGCAGGACCACATATTCAAAGTAGTGCTGAAATAATTCAAGGTTATCGGCATTGTGCAAATCTTTATGATAATATGGTAAAACTATTGGATTACATGGAAAATGCTACAATATAAAGAGATATTTTGTAAAAATATTGACAAAAGTACTAAAAAAACTTATAATATATGACAATAAACTGGTAGCTGAAAAAGGTAATTTTGATAATGCTTATTGAAGATTATTCTTACCAAAAATAAGTCAAGTTTATAGAAAAAGGTTGAGTTTTATAACGATAAAATAGTGTCAAGTTTACTTGACACTATTTATATTATGTTAATTTATGTTGAAAAATTCACTGCTTTTTAAAGATAATACTGTGACGATAAATAATAGTTACTAGAGAAAAAATGTATTTAAAAGGGGCGCAATTTAATGGCTGAAAAGCAAATAATGCTTACTGAAGAAGGCTTAAAGAAGCTGGAAGTAAAACTAGAACATTTAAAAACAGTTCGTAGAACACAAGTAGCTGAAAGAATTAAACAAGCTATTGAGTTTGGTGATATCAGTGAGAACTCAGAGTATGAGGATGCTAAAAATGAACAGGCATTTATTGAAGGAGAAATCATGACTCTGGAAAAAATGCTGAGAAATAGTCAAATTATTTCTGATGCCGATAAGAATAAAGATGAAGTAAGATTAGGTTGCACAGTTAAAATAAAAGATATAGAATTTGATGAAATATTAGAATATAGCATAGTTGGTTCGGCGGAAGCAGATCCGACAGAATTCAAAATTTCAAATGAATCTCCGGTTGGTCAAGCAATTATTGGTCAAAAAGTTGGAAAAGTTGTTGAAGTACAAGTTCCGGCAGGAGTTTTAAAATATGAAATTCTTGAAATTATAAGATAGTTAGAAGGTTTGACCTGAAGGAGAGTTTTAAATGAGTGAAAATAATGAACAAAAAGTTCAGGTAGAAGATTTAAATGAGTTGATGAAAGTTCGCCGTGAAAAATTGGCGGCGATAGAACAAGCGGGAATTGAGCCGTTTGGTCGTCGTTATGAAATTTCTCATCACGCCCAAGATATTTTAGAAAACTTTGAAAGTCTAGAAGGCAACAGCGTTAAAATTGCCGGCAGAATTATGACTGTACGCGGTCATGGTAAAGCCAGCTTTATTAATGTTGCTGATATGTCAGGTAAGATTCAAGTTTATTTGAGACAAGATGTTTTAGGTGAAGAGTTATACGGCAGATTTAGTTTGCTAGATATTGGTGATATTATTGGAGTTGAAGGGTTAGTCTTTAAAACACAACGTGGTGAAATCAGTGTGAAGGCTACAAATTTTGAAATTCAAGCAAAATCGCTTAGACCATTGCCGGAAAAATTCCATGGTCTTAAAGATGTGGAAACACGTTATCGTCAACGCTATTTAGATTTGATTGTAAATCCTGATGTAAGAAATTCTTTTGTAATGCGTAGTAAAATTATTAAAGAATTAAGAAACTATCTTGATAATCAAGACTTTTTAGAAGTTGAAACGCCAATGATGCATCCGATTGCCGGTGGGGCAGCGGCTAGACCGTTTGTTACTTATCATAATGCCTTAGATATGAATTTATATATGAGAATAGCACCAGAACTTTATTTAAAACGCTTAATTGTTGGTGGTTTTGAAAAAGTGTATGAAGTGGGCAGAGTTTTCCGTAATGAAGGTATTTCTATCAGACATAATCCGGAATTTACTTCCGTAGAATTATATCAAGCGTTTGCTGATTATAATGATTTGATGGCATTAACAGAAAATATTGTAGCTCATGTAGCGCAAGCAACATTAGGCACAACTAAAATTAATTACCAAGGAACAGCGATAGATTTAACGCCAAGCTGGACTAGAATGAGCATGGTTGAAGCGGTAGAAAAATATACAGGGGTTAACTTTAATAATGTTACGACCTTAGAGCAAGCACAAGCAGAAGCGGCTAAACTAGGTGTGAAATATGAGAAAAAAGATGGTATTGGTGGTATTTTAAATAATATTTTTGAAGATAAAGTTGAAGAGCATTTAATTCAACCAACCTTTATTACTGGACATCCAACAGAAATTTCACCGTTGGCAAAACGTAATAAAGATAATCCGGAAATCACTGATCGTTTTGAAGTATTTATCTATGGACGCGAAATCGCTAATGGCTTCTCGGAGTTAAATGACCCGATTGATCAAGAAGGGCGCTTTATGGAACAAGTTCAACAACGTGAGTCGGGCGATGATGAAGCTCACATGATGGATCATGACTATGTTACAGCACTAGAATATGGCTTAGCGCCTACTGGTGGCTTAGGGATTGGTATTGATCGTTTAGTAATGTTTTTAACTGACAGTGCTTCAATTAGAGATGTATTGTTATTTCCGCATATGAGACATAAATAAACTGCTAGAGCAGGTTGTATTTTAAAATTAAAATAACTGTAATTGATACTATTCAGTAGTGTTTAAACTATTGAATAGTATTTTTTTTGTTCAATGTGACTAAAGTCTTTGACAGAAATATTGTAATGCTTTAAGATGATTTAAGACATATGTCGAAAACTATTTTTAATATTGAGGAGAATTTATGAGTACAGATACTAATTTATTAAGTGGAAATCAATTTAATGAGCAGGCTGAAACTTATTTAAAATCAGAGTACGGTATAAAGGCGATGGGATTATTTAAGAATGGCTATAATTGTTCACAGGCAGTGTTTTTGGCATTTGCTGACAAATATGAGTTATCAGAGGAAGTAGCTTTGAAAATTAGTTCATCTTTTGGTGGTGGAATGGGGCGATTGCGCGAGGTTTGTGGTGCCGTAACAGGGATGTTTATGACTACTGGTTTAGTATATGGCTATACTGATCCGACCGATCATGGTGCAAAAACTGAACATTATAAAAAAATTCAAGCTTTAGCAACTAAGTTTGAGGAAATTAACAAATCAATTATTTGTAGAGTTTTATTGGGGCTGGATGTGAAGAAAGACCAACATATTCCTGAAATCAGAACGGCAGAGTATTATAAAAAAAGACCTTGTGCAGAATTGGTAGGTATTGCTGCCGGTATTATGGCTGAATATCTTGAAACTAAAAAATGATTATCAGAAAAGAGGGATAGGATGTTTGCCGAATATAATAATATTGTCATTGATCATTTTATGACACCACGAAACTCCGGCATTATTGAAAATTATAATGCTGAGGGTAGTTATGGTGACCCTGAATGTGGAGATTCTTTAAATGTTTACCTGAAGGTAGAAAATGATATTATTATCGATATCAGTTTTTTGGTGTTTGGTTGCGTAGCGGCTATTGCGACTAGTAGTATGATTACTGAATTAGCAAAAGGATTAACGCTAAAAGAAGCCTTGCTGTTACAGAAAGATGATGTTACAACTGCCTTAGGTGGGTTGCCTGAAAATAAAGTTCATTGTTCGTTGATTGGTATTACTGCTCTACAAAATGCTATTGAAAATTATTATTCCAAAAAATAATTTTGATAAGGCTAAATTATGTTTTTACATTAAAAAATAGTAAAAATATACCTTTTCCTATAAAAATCTGTTATAATACATTATAAATAACGGATTTTGGTGCTTGTTATAATAGTTAAGAGTTAATCTACTTTATAGCTGGAGGATGAAATGAGGTATTTTTTAAGTAAGATCGGCTTTGGTAAAAAAATTGAAGATGAAGAGCTAGAAGAAGTTAGTATCGATACCTTTATTAATACTTATTACCCTGAAATAAACTATGAGTTGGAAGAATTGAGTATTCAGTTAGTGAAAAATGATGTTAAAGACTTTTTTTTAAAACTTAATAAGTTTTTTGATAACGAAATACTGCTTAATTTAGGTGGAGATTATGGTGAAATTAAGAAAAAGTTGAAAAATTTGCAGTCGCCGGCTGATAGTGAAAAAATGATGTTTTTTGTGCCGGTTGATGAAGTTAAAGAACCGTTGGTGTTGGAGTTTTCGCTTAATGAAACATATACTTTAAGTGAAGCTGAGTAC
>JAGPMH010000013.1 GCA_018052945.1 Negativicutes bacterium
CGAAGATTCGTTTGCCGCAATCATTGCTTTTGAATTTGACTTTATTGCAATGACCTTAACTTATGTTACGGCGGGTATTAATTCTTTTTTAAAGCTTAATAACAAGAAAAAATCCTTTATCAAAGCAACAGGGCCCTTTATTGGCATGCTCGAAGATATCGATTATGAAGAGCATAAAATTCCAATAAGTAGTAATGATGTATTCTGTTTTATGACTGATGGTATTACCGATTTAATGGAAAGTTGTAATTTTTCAATTAAGGATTTACCTGATTTATATCTACAAGTAGAAACTTTAGTCAACAGCAATCCTTGTAAGGATGATGCTACAGCAATCTTAATTAAGGTTAAATAAAAATAATCCTGCACAGCAGGATTATTTTTATTTAAATACCAGTAAAGTTTCGCGTTACCTAATGTGAGTTAGATACCTATCTTAAATTTAGATAAACATAATATGTTCTAAAAGCTTAATAATCTATGATAGCTAAGTCTTTTTTAATAACCTCATACTATTTAATGTCACAATAACAGTAGCACCCATATCAGCTAAAATGGCCAGCCACAACGTTAAATAGCCCGGGAAAATACTGATAATTGCCAAAAATTTTATCAGCAAAGCAAATGTTATATTTTGCTTGATAATATTTTTTGTCCGCTTACTTAACTCCATAACATAGTCAAGTTTCGCAATGTCATCTTTCATCAAAACGACATCAGCCGTCTCTAACGCTACTGCTGTGCCCTTTTTCCCCATGGCAATGCCAATATCCGCTATGGCTAACGCCGGAGCATCATTAATACCGTCTCCCACCATCGCCACTTTTTTGGACTCTTTCATTTTTTTTATCACCAACATTTTTTCTTCAGGCAATAAGTTGGCAAAGAACTCCTTGATTCCACTTTCTGTTGCTACCAGTGTTGCCACCGCACTATTATCACCGGTTAACATTGATACTGCAATATTTTTTTGTAAAAACCGCTTTATCACCGTTTTAATATTATCTTTTAAGTAATCACTAATCGTAATCACACCCAATATTGTTGTTGCTGTCCCCACAATTATTACACTATAACCTTGCTGCTCCAATTGATTTATTTCCGGGGAAATATTATTAAAAAGCTTGGTATTACCAACTAAATATTCTTGACCTTTGATTACTCCCTTAACACCCTGTCCCGGTATGGCGATAAAATTATATACATTCTCAAGGTTTATCTGTTTATCTTTACTATCAGCAGTAATTGCTCTTGCTAAATGATGTTCCGATAACGACTCTAAACTGGCAGCAATTTGCAAAATATCATTTTCTCCAATATTGCTTAAACTAATAACGTTCTGAACTTTAGGTTCACCTTTTGTGATCGTTCCTGTTTTGTCAAATGCAATAGCATTAATATCTGCTAAACCTTCTAAATGAATTCCCCCTTTTATTAGCACTCCATTTTTAGCAGCTTGTGCAATAGCACTGACCACTGCAATCGGGGTAGAGATAACAAGGGCACACGGACACGCTACTACCAATAATGCTAGCGCTCGATAAAGCCAACCAATATAATCACCATCATAAAGCAGTGGTGGAATAACCCCCACCATTACTGCTAGCACCATTACTACCGGTGTATATATTTCGGCAAATTTTTCAATGAACTTTTGCATTGGTGATTTTTGACTTTGAGCATTCTCCACCAAATTAATGATTTTAGCAATAGTACTGTCTTGCGCCAATTTATTTACCGCAACTTCCAAAAAACCATAAGTATTAATGGATCCGGCAAAAACATCAGCTCCAATTTTTTTATCTCTCGGCAAGGCTTCACCACTAATATGAGCTTCATCAACAGCACTTTCGCCACTGACAACACTGCCGTCTAAAGGAATCTTAGCGCCTGGCTTAATCAATATTATATCACCAACATTAACATCACCTACCAACAGCTCGACCATTTCCCGCCCCCGTTTAACGATTGCTTTCGCTGGGGTTAAATCCATTAAATTTCTAATAGATTGTCTAGCTTTTTCAGTTGACCAATTTTCCAATAGCTCAGAAATAGCATATAAAAAGGCAACGGTTGCACCTTCTTCATATTGACCGATAATACAAGCGCCAATAATTGCCACACTCATTAAAACACTCATATTCAGTTTCTTTTGTTGTAGCGAATAAAACCCTTTTTTGAAATTATTCCAGCCTCCGCTGATAATAGCCAATAAATATAGTCCTACTGACAGTTGACCGCCAATTTGCATTTTCTCAAAAACTATCGCTAGCAGCAATAACGTTCCTGCTAACACCATCACTAAAAACTCTTTCGCGTGATAGTATTTCTTTGGAACAGCCAGTACTTGATTATTGTAATAATCAATTTGGTAGTTTTCTTTCTGTCCGAGCTTTCTAAGTTCTGTTAGTTCGATCTGTCCATCAATTTTTAGCTTTCCTGTTAAAATATTTAAATCAGCACTCTTGATTGTATCAATATCATTGAGTTCACTTTCAAAATTCTTCGCACAATCAGCGCAACAAATTCCACTTACCAAAAAAATTTGTTCTTGCTCTTTTTCAGACATTATCTCAACTCCTTACTCTTGAATATGCTCAATTCCTTGTTTTAAAATATTTAATACATGATAATCATTTAAAGAATACAACGTGTTTTTTCCATCCTTACGACAACGCACCAATCTAGCATTGCGTAAAATTCTTAATTGATGTGATACGGCTGATTGTCCCATACTCACTACCGCAGAAATATCGCAAACACATAATTCTTCTTTTGCAACAGCCTGTAATATTTTCAATCTAGTGACATCACCAAAAATTCTAAAAAATTCTGCTAAAATCTGTGTTTCAGCCTCCGGAATAATTTGATGTTCTACTGAAAATATTTTCTCTGGATTAATACAACAAGCTTTACATTGCTCTGCTTCACTTTTCATAATTACACCTCTTATATATGAATATATGTTCATATATAAGTTACTATTTTTTTTCACAATCGTCAAGACCTAAAAAAATTACCCTCCAGCTACAAGTAGCGGAGGGTAATTTTTTTAGCCTTCTTTTATGCTAATATTATTATTTTGTCTTTTACTAATTAATAGTTGTTGCTCTAAGTTTCTAATTAAACTCTTCAAGGTGTCCTCAGGATAAATAATTACTCCTGCTATTGATACTTTTATTTTATGATTTTCATATCCTAAAATAATAGATTGTTCAATTAAAGTTTTAAACTTGTTACTCCAATTCAGTAAGGTATTAATTTTATTACTGTTTATAATAATAATAAATTTACCACCATACCACCTTGTAACAAAGCAGTCTGCGATATCTTCTAAATTATTAACAAGCGTTTGTCCAAGTACCTTTAATAAAAAATCGCCACCTTCCAATCCTCCAACATTGTTAAATTCTTGGAGGTTATGAATATCAATTACTAGCAATCCATATTGTGTATCCAAGGGATTTATTTTAGCCTCATTTAAAATTTTAAGAAGTTTACTTTCCATATACTCTTTATTCGGCAAACCTGTTATCGAATCAATATAAGCTGTTTTTACTAATTCTTTAATAACATCCGGACGGGCGGAAGTGGTAAATTGATCTCTTTTAATAAAAAATTCAATTGCACCAATTATTTTTTTATTTTGATTAAAAATCGGTACCATTCTTAAGGATATCGGAATACGATAGCCGGTTTTATGACTTAAAAATAAATTATGTTCACTAACCTTACCCTTATCCAGTAATTCTTGAAATGGACATTGGTCTAAACAAAGTTTTTCACCGCTTTCATTGGTATGGACAATTTCACTAAGGCTACAGTTTTTGCCGATAACACTTTTTGCATCATAACCGGTTAACTTTTCTGCCGCCTTATTCCAAAATAAAATTTTTTGTTTATCGTCAATAATATAGGCCGGTTCAAATAATTGATCTAATATTTCAATATATTTAACTATCATCAGAATACCCCTATCTTTATTATATCGGTTCACCATTTAGCCAATAGCCTTCTTCAACATAACCATCACTGTAAGTATAAATTCCATACCCATCCATTAGGCCATAGGCAAACTCACCCTCATAAACATCACCATTCGGCCATTTGATAATACCATAGCCATGTAAATAGCCATTAACCCAGTCCCCATCATAAGTTGTTCCATCGTTCCACTTAAAAAAGCCCTTGCCTTCTTGAACGCCATTAACAATATCACCTGTATAATAATCGCCGGTTTTCCAAGTAATCTTACATTTTCCGGTTCTGGCATCATTAACAAAATCACCCTCATAGACCGTTCCATCCTGCCATTTATAAACGCCTTTGCCATTTTGTTGACCATTGGCCCATTGACCGCTATAAACATCACCATTTTTCCATTTGTAAACACCATAACCAACTCTTAGCCCCTTAACAACACTACCGTCATAACTGTCTCCGGTAGTCCAGCTAATCTTCCCTTTGCCGGTCCGTTCATTATCAACAAAATCACCTTCATAGACAGTCCCATCAGCCCAAGTATAAATTCCTTTGCCATTTTGCATTCCGGCTTGCCACTGTCCGCTGTAACTATCACCATTACTCCACTTTAAAACACCTTTACCATCTCTTTTATTATCTTTAAATTGCCCCTCATAAATACTACCTTCACTCCAAAGATAAACACCCTTTCCTTCTTGATCATTATTTACAAATTCACCCTTATAGCTATCACCATTACTCCAGATCAAACTACCTTTGCCGTGCATTTTGCTATCAACGACATTACCTTCATAAATAACTATGCCCACAATATCAATGGTCGCTTTACCTTGAAATTTTCCTTTTTTCATATTACCGGAAAAAACTTCAATGACCTCATTATCAATATAAGTTGTTAACTTCCCTTTACCATTAGCATAATTTTCAGCATCTTTAGCACCATCCCAACTAAAAATCGTTCCAGCAAAAGGATATTCGTTCCAAAACTTAATATTTTCTTTCGTATTAGTCCATTCGCCGGCAAAAGCCGTTGTATTAAATACTAGCAAGATTAAAGCTAAAACCATTATTAATTTTACTTTATTAACAAACCTGTTTAACATAACAATCAGCTACTTTCTTGTAAATTTAGGATATCACCTAATTATTAGAAAATTATTGTTTAAACTCGGTTGCTAAATTTTGGGTATTTATTGTATTATTCGCCAATTATGCAACAATACCTTTAACTTAATTTTACTACCATTGATATATTATGGTAAATAAAATATTCTAAAATACAAAAATGAAGTAGGGGTTAACCCTACTTCATTTTTGTAATGGTATTATTTAATTCATTGATACTATTGCCCAATTTTTCTAGCTTTCCTTCAATTCTCACCAACAGATACCAAGCTACGACCATCGGAAAACCGTAGTTGGAAATTTGACTAAACAATCCTTCCATAACCTTTACACTAAGGCAATTTTATCAGTATTTTTAATATTAATCTCTGCAATACTGCTAAAGTCACCATTATCATTGTAAAAAATATTCTTTGCAATAATACTGTTCATAACAGTAGTCACTTGCTCTTTAGTCAAATTTTCTTTAGGGTTATTGATATTAATACTGACCTTTTTCCCTTGGGTAGTATTAAACACCATATTTAAAGATTTAGACATCACTCAACCTCCTTTCAAGAAATTAATAAACTTTACTTGTTGACTAACACCGCTTCATCTTGACGAATAACGCTGACAGTCTCTGCTGCTTGTAACTTTGCTAATTGTCCTGCAACCTCATACAAATCGCTATCGCTAATAGTTGCTTTAATGTTATTAAAACTTCTTTGACGAAAAACAGCAGTTCCTTTGGCATTCACACCAGCTTTTACTTTTAGCAACAATCTGCATGTTGCCTCTGTTTTTTCAGTAGCCATCTTATCACCTCCTTCACTACTATATATTCCGGAGATGTTAATTTTTAAACTAAATAATAAAAAAAAGCTGAGCACAATAATATGCTCAACTTATTTATTAACTTTATTTATTATTCGGCAAAAGCCAAATCTGGCTTCACCATATTACTATTACCCTTAAATACGGCCCCTTCACCAACACTTAAAATGGCTACTGAAACATCACCATATAAGCTTCCCGTGGATAAAATTTCTAATTTTTTATTAGCGGTAACGTTACCACGAACACAGCCGGAAATCATAACATTATCACCTTTGATATCACCGGAAACATTTCCTTGGTCCCCAATAATAACATTACCTTCGGCCATTATTTCGCCTTCAATACTACCATCAATTCTAATATTACCCTCACTAATAATAGAGCCTTTTATTTTCGTTTCCTTGCTCACTATTGTTTGAATGTCATTACTGATTGATGAAGCATCTTTCTTAAATCCAAACATAAATCACGCTACCTTTCCTTATAATTATAGAAATTTATCGGGATTAACAGCGGTACCATTAACTCTTACTTCATAATGTAGATGCGGTCCAGTACTAAAGCCAGTATTGCCCATATAAGCAATAACCTGTCCTTTTTTAACAACTGTTCCAGCACTTACAACCAAGTCCGAATTATGAGCATATAGCGTTTCGATACCATTGCTATGACTAATTTTCACTAAATAACCATAGCCACCGGAATTCCAACCACTTTCTACTACTGTACCATCAGCCGTAGCAACAATTGGCGTACCAATATTATTTGCAATATCAATCCCTGGATGAAAATCACTGCCACCCCAACGCCAGCCAAATCTCGAGCTAACGTCGCCACTTGCCGGCCAAATACTCGGCGTAACAGCAACTTGCGCTTGTTTTTCCGCTAAAACATTCTTTAAATATTCTAAATTTTGTTTTCTTTGCTGAAAATCAACCTGTAAATTGTCAACAATAGCATTAAGATTTTCCACAGTTGGCGTCAACCCGCCTTGACCACCACTTGTGATATTGGGTCTACTAATATTACCGCGCGACGTATTGCCTTCAGTCGTTGTCATTTGGCGTAACTCAATTTCCAATTGATCCATTTTTTCAATCTCTGTTTGCAATGTGGCCGTCTTTTTTGCTAATTCCGATAATTGAGTTTGTTGCATACTATTAACTTGTCTTAAATTTTCCAATTCAACTTTGTCATGTTTCAGTTGTGCTGTGTTATAGCTATTATAACAAAATGCCCCTGTTACAAAAACAAAAGTAGCGGCAAGTGTAGCGACTCCCACTTTTATCATTTTAATTGGTATCCTAATACTGCGAACTTTACCATTATGATGCGGTATAATCTTAAAGGTATATTCTCGAGTATCCGGTTTAACTACTTTCTTATTCAAACCAAAGCCTCCCTATTCCAATGAACCTTACTACCGGGAAATTTTACATTTTCTTAGTTAAAGCTTCCTTAAATCTCCTCTAAAAACAGTAAACTCCAATAATCTATTTTTGTAAATAATATTATATATATTAGACCTTTTTGGGAAAACTCCTGCTTTTTAAAAAAATATTTTATCAAGATACCTCTATAATAATATTATGTCTGCTTACAAAATGAAATAGGTCTTTATCATTAATTTTTTGATAAGGACCTATTTTAAAATATTATTATTTTGTGGCTATTTCAATGGCTTGTCTTTCTTCGGTTGTTAAAGCATAGCTTGATTCCAATTTTTCAATCGGTTTTACATAAGTTCTGGAATTATCTCTCGTAAAAATACTGGATAAAACAAAACCATTGTTATTTTCATCTAACAACGCTATCGCATAGCTTAAATCACTGCCAACACCCTCAAACGCACTAAATCTTACTACGCCAACTTTCTGTAAACATTTATTCAAGACAATTTGATTGTCTTGACATTGTTGACTTAACTCGTTAACCTGCTTGACGACATCTCTGACCTCATCAATATGCCCCATCAATAATCTTTCAATATTGCTACCATCCATGCCGGTCATTAGACGGCGATAGCGCTTGGTCATTTTTGCTAATTTTATATTAATATTTATAAAAACAATAAGTGCCATTAAAAAAATTAGCGTTAAACCAATAATAAAATATTGAACATTATTTAAAATAAATTCTGAAATAATCTGTAGTTCAACCATCTGCCTCCTCCTTTCCTAAGCTTTCCATAAATATGCTAAAAATATTACCACCAGCATTGAAGGCAATAAATTGGCAATTCTAATTTTTAAAATATTAAGCATTGATAATGCTATCGCTATTATTAAAACACCACCCGTTGCGGTAATTTCAGTGATAACGGCAGGAATTAAAAGTGGTTGCAATACTCCTGCCAACAAGGTGATACTGCCCTGATACACTAAGATTGATAGGGCTGATAAACTAACGCCAATCCCTAATGTTGCCGCAAAAACAATGGCAGAAATACCATCTAGTAGTGCTTTTGCATACAAAATACCGGCATCACCATTAATGCCATCTTGAAGCGCTCCAACAATCGCCATTGCACCAATACAATAAATCAAACTAGCCGTTACAAAACCAACCCCCACATCACCATATTTTTCACCACATTTAGCTGTGAGCTTTTGACCCAGGTTATCAATTTTTTTATTGAGGGTAAAATACTCCCCCATTATCGCGCCAATAACTAAACTTAAAATAACCATAATAAAATTTTCCGAGGCTAGAGCCATCTTTATCCCGATAATCCCAACTGCTAAACCTAAAGTTTGCATCACCGTTTCTTTATATTTTTCTGCAAGACCGGTTTTAAGTAACACTCCTAAACCACTACCAACTAACACTGCTACTGTATTAACTAATGTTCCCTTCATAACTAACCTTCTTTATTTAAATATCATCCACTAATTACTGAAACGGTTTAATCACTCTCGGTAAAATCCCCTTAAGATAAGCAATCAAAATTCCATAGTTTACAATCGGTACATTTTGTTCCTTGGCAATACTATTACGATATAATACTTCACGACGGTTTAGCATACAAGCCCCGCAATGAATTATTAATTTATATTCTGCTAAATTAGCCGGATATTGACCACCACTAACCCAGTCAAAGGTTAAATCAACGCCGGTGTATTCTTTCAGCCATTTAGGAATTTTAACAGTACCAATATCATCTTTTTGCCGATGGTGAGTACAACCCTCAGCAATTAAGATTTTATCATTTTTCGCTAATTTTTCAAGAGTTTTGACACCATTAATATATGTTGTTAAATCACCTTTGTACCGTGCAAATAAAATGGAAAAAGAAGTAAATGGTATTGCTTCAGGAACAATACTTTCGATTTCTCCAAAAACTTGCGAATCAGTAATTACCAAAGACGGCGGTCTTTTTAAATTAGCTAAAGCTTCTTTCAATTTATTTTCTTTAGCAATAATAGCATTCGCATCATTATCTAAAATTGCTCTTAACACCTGAACCTGTGGCAATATTAATCTGCCTTTAGGAGCTGCACTATCAATTGGCACCACTAATACAACATTATCGTCGGCTTTCACTATATCGCCGACTAAAGTTTCTTCGCCCCATTTTTCTGGCGTATTTTTTATTAACAACCCTTTTAACAATTCAATCCCAGCACCAGTGACAGTGCTGACTTCAACGACATCATTCCCGAGTTGCTCAACAATACTGTGGGGCATTATTCTTTTCTGTAAATCAATTTTGTTAACAACAACGACGATCGGGATGTTTTTAGCTTTTATCTCTTGGAATATTTTTACATCAAATTCTGTCAGTTCACTTTGCCCATCAATCACCAAAATAGCGAGGTCGGTTTTATTCAAAACCGCCTTGCTTTTTTCAACTCTTAATAAGCCTAGCTGGCCCTCATCATCTAGTCCCGCCGTATCAATTAATACCACCGGCCCTAACGGTAGTATTTCCATTGCTTTATATACCGGATCAGTGGTTGTTCCCGGTAAATCAGACACTAAAGCAACATCTTGTTTTGTTAACGCATTAATCAAACTGGATTTGCCGGCATTACGTTTTCCAAAAATCGCAATGTGTAATCGTTCTCCTTTAGGTGTATCTTGCATCTTAACCTCCCTGTTTCACGTGAAACATTAAACAATTAAATTTCCTTTGAACTTATTGGTAACAGTTTTAGGATTTGTTAAAACCTCTACTAACCGCTCTAAATCATCTGCTGAATAAAATTCAATCTCAATTTTACTTTTCTTCTTTCCTGGTTTAATTTTAACTTTTGTCCCTAGCGCCATTTTTAAGACATCTTCAGCTTCCACCACAAAAATATCTTCCTTATATTCTTCCTCTTCTAATTCTTCTTGCAAAACCTGTGGATCTTTCATTAACTTTTTAACTAGTTTTTCAGCATCACGGGCTGATAAGTCTTCCGCAATAATATATTCAGCAGCTTCTATTTGTAAATCTTCACTTTCTAACGTTAATAATGGTCGAACTTGACCCATTGTTAATGTTCCACGTGAAACATATTCTTGTACAATTTCTGGTAGATTTAATAATCTAATAAAGTTAGCAATGTGAGATCTACTGCGCCCAATTTTTTTTGCTAATTCTTCTTGCGTTAAGCCAAATTCATTAACTAATCTTTGATATGCGCCCGCTTCTTCAATAGCATTTAAATTCTCGCGTTGTAAGTTTTCAATTAATGCAATCTCCGTTGTTTCAATATCACTATATTCTCTAACAATTGCCGGTATAGTTTTAGCACCGTTTTTTTGGGCGGCGCGCCATCTTCTTTCGCCGGCAATTAATTCATAACCATTTAATACTTTTCTTACAATAACCGGTTGCAACAAGCCGTATTGATTAATAGATTCTGCCAGTTCCTCTAATGCTTCTTCATTAAACTCATTGCGTGGCTGATATTTATTAGCAACAATATCAGTAATGAGCAATTCTTTAACTACTTCTTGTTCGCTCATAGTTGGAATAAGTGCCTCCAGGCCACGACCTAATCCTCTACTTTGCTTATTCATTGTGCTAACACCTCTTTTGCTAAATTATAATATACTTCTGCCCCTTTAGATTTAGGATCATATTTAATAACCGGACGCCCAAAACTCGGCGCTTCACTCAGTCTAACATTTCGAGGAATAATGGTTTTAAATACTTTTTGCTGGAAGTGGTTTTTTACTTCTTGCACGACTTGTCCTGATAAATTAGTCCGAGAATCAAACATCGTTAAAACAACCCCCTCCAAGACCAAGTCTTGATTTAAGTTATCTTGAATTAACGTAATGGTCTTTAATAGCTGTGATAAGCCTTCTAAAGCATAAAATTCACATTGAATCGGCACCAAAATTGAATTAGCTGCAGTTAACGAGTTAATCGTCAACAACCCTAATGATGGTGGACAATCAATAATAACAAAATCATATTCATTTTTAATTTTATCAATTGCTTTTTTTAATTTAGTTTCACGAGACATACTTGCTACTAACTCAATTTCAGCCCCGGCCAATTGAATTGTTGCTGGTAAAACTTTTAAATTGTCAACTTCCGTCCCAATCACCGTATCTTTTATCGGAATATCATCTACTAAAACATCATAAATTGATTTTTCAATTTTACCTTTATCGATACCCAGACCACTGGTTGCATTTCCTTGCGGGTCAATATCAATTAATAATACCCTCTGTCCCAATTCACCTAAACAAGCACTTAGGTTAACTGATGTAGTCGTTTTACCAACCCCACCTTTTTGATTTGCAATCGCAATAACTTTTGCCAAAAAACCCACCTCATTTTAACTTGATAAATTACTTCAATTCCACAATAGCAGTAAAAGTCCTGCTATTTCTTTAATTCTTTTCACTAAAGATAAAATAGCTTGACGGTTTATGTTAAAATATTAATAATGCTAAGCAAGAATTGAGGTATTTTATGGGTATTTATAATGCAACTTTAACTGCAATTGATAAAGAAGAAACAAAAAGATATGCCGGTTTGAAAAATATCAACTTTAATGATGACTTGATTAATAAAGCCTGCTTAGAAGCTCAATTGTTAGCACAACCTAAAGGAAGCTGGGAAATATATAATTATGATGCGATGAATGGTTGTATTTTAACACCAGCGCCCTTCCTGATTAATAGCAGTAAGGTTTTAAAATTATTTTGTTATGCTGAAAAAGTCGCCGTAATGACGGTTACAATCGGTGAAGAAATTGAGAATACTATTACGGCTGAGTTTAAGAAAGGTAATTACGCTTTTTCACTTTTGCTAGATGCTGCTGCAACAACTGCCGTAGAAATGCTGGCCGATAATATCAATAACCTGATAAAAATAACCGCTAATAAACTTGGCTATAATACAACTTATCGCTTTAGCCCAGGCTATGGCGATTGGGATATAATCGTGCAACCAGAAATTTTGAAATTAGCACGAGCTAATCTAATCAATGTCACTGCAACCAATAGCTGTATGCTGTTACCCCGAAAATCCGTAACAGCAGTTATCGGTTTTATTCCTGAAAAAAATACAGTCGCACAAGCTAGTTGTACCGACTGTAATCAAAAAAATTGTCTTGCTAGAAAGGGGTCTTAATTATATGATTTTTGTGTTTGATGGTGCTATGGGAACAATGTTACAGGGAGCTGGTTTACAAGCAGGTGAATGTCCCGAGCTATGGAATGTTACCAGACCTGCTGATATTACCGCTGTGCATAAAAAATATGTTGATGCCGGTGCAAATATAATTGAAACAAATACCTTTGGTGGAAATAGAATTAAACTAAGCCACTATAATTTACAAGATAGAGTTGTCGAGTTAAATACCGCCGCGGTTAGTGCTGCCAAAGCGGCAGCGACTACCGGAATCAAAATTGCTGGTTCTGTCGGTTCAACCGGTAAATTCATTCAACCATTAGGTGAACTAAGTTTTGATGATGCGGTCGCCGTTTTTAGTGAACAAATAAAAGCTTTAGCGGATGCTGGTGTTGATTTCATTTTAATCGAAACTATAATTGATATTCAAGAAATGCGAGCGGCACTACTCGCTGCGAAAAACGTATGTAATAAACCGGTTATTTGTCAATTATCCTTTAGCTCTGATGGGCGCACTGTTACCGGAACAGATCCTCAAACCGCTGCCATCACTTTAGCAGCAATGGGAGCTGATGTTATCGGTGCTAACTGTTCCTTAGGACCAGCCCAATTATTACCGTTAATAGAAGAACTAGCTCAAAACTGTTCTTGCCCCATTAGCGTTCAACCAAATGCCGGTATGCCAAAATTAGTTGACGGTGAAACTATTTTCCCAATGACTCCCGAAGAAATGGCCAGTTATGTTCCAGCACTAGTACAAGCAGGAGCTACTTATATTGGTGGTTGTTGTGGCACTACTCCGGCTCATATCGCTGCCGTAAGTACTGTCGCTAAAACCTTAGCACCGGTAGTGCGCCAACAAAAAAAACAAGTTTTAGCCTTGACATCTCGAAGCAAAACAGTCTTTATTGGTAAAGATGAGCCTACGGTCATCATTGGTGAAAGAATTAATCCAACCGGGCGCAAGAAATTAGCCGCTGACATTAAAGAAGGCAATTTTATGTCAGTAAAAAAGGAAGCGTTGGAGCAAGTCCAAGCCGGCGCTCATATTTTGGATGTAAATATGGGGGTTGGTGGTATCGACCAAGCTGCCGCCATGAATAAAGCGATTACGGAAATATCTCAACTAGTTGCAGTTCCTCTAGCCATTGATACCAGTGATACTAAAGCTCTGGAAGCAGGCTTAAAAGCTTATCCTGGCAGAGCCTTAATTAATTCAGTTAGTGCTGAGCCTGAAAGATTAGCAGAGTTTTTACCGCTTGCTAAAAAGTATGGAGCAGCAATATTATGTTTGCCGATTGCTAGCGATGTTCCACGCACCGCACCAGAACGAGTTGCTATCATTAAAACCATTATCAATGCCGCTAAAAAAATCGGTCTAACTGATACTGATTTCCTCTTAGATGCCTTGGTTATGACGGTAGCGGCTGATGAAATTGCCGCTACCGAAACAATGCAAACCTTAAAAGCATATCGCGAAGAATTTGGTTATCCTTCCACAATGGGCTTAAGTAATATCTCTTATGGCTTACCAAACCGACCTTTAATGAATAGTATTTTCTTTGCGATGAATTTAGCCTGTGGATTAGATGCTCCAATCATTAACCCTTACGATAAGACCATGCAAGATGTTTTACTAACAAGCTCAGCTTTATTAGGTTATGATAAAAATGCCAAAGAGTATAGCCTTACTGAAGCTAATGTTGAAACAGTGGTCGCAACACCAACTTCCCCCGATACCGATATTTTAACAGCGATAAAAAATGCTGTTAAAAATGGTGAAAAAGAATTAGTGGCAGACTTAGTAACTACTGCGCTAAATCAAGGTTATGACTCTTTAACTATTACTGATCAAGCCCTAACAGCAGCCATGAATGAAGTCGGTATAGCCTTCGGTTCAGGTAAAGCCTTTTTACCACAAGTATTATTATCAGCCGAAGCAATGCGAGAAGCTTTTCTAAAAATTAAAGAGTTGCTACCAGCCCAAGAAGTTACTAGTAATGGTACAGTGGTATTAGCAACTGTCAAAGGTGATATCCATGATCTCGGCAAAAATATTGTCGCCGCTCTTATGGAAAATAATGGTTTTAAAATCATTGACTTGGGCAAAGACGTGCCAATGGAAACAATTGTCGAGGCAGCCTTGACCCATCAAGCTGATATTGTGGGATTATGCGCTTTGATGACAACTACCATGCCCCAAATAGATTTAGTAATATCCGCCTTAAAAAAAGCAGGCTGTGGTGCTAAAGTTATGGTCGGTGGAGCAGTCTTAACTGCTGAATATGCTCAAAGTGCCGGTGCCGATTGTTATGCTGCCGATGGTGTAGTCGCTGTTAATCTTGCGAAAGACCTTTTAAAATAAAATAGTGCCAATAAAAAAAACTGAACGAAAAAATCGTTCAGTTTTTTTTATATTATTATAGTACTAAGCATATCATAAAGATCTTGCTGCTTTTTAACTTTCACTTCCACCTTATTAATTTTATTATTTTGTGCATAATTTACTGTTAATTGATAACACTTTTCAATCGTTGTCCCCGGAATTAAATTTTCCCATCTTGCATCAGTAAAAGCTTTAACGCTATTATCAATCAGCCGTCCATCCAGCGTAAACTCAGCTTCTTCCAGTAAAATAATTTGCTGTTCCTTAACCCTAAAATAATAATGTTTCATCACATAGCCAGTATCAGCTTCAAACTCATCATTATTAACTTCTTTCAACCAAACATCAATAACTTGCTCTTTCAAATAAGGGTGATTATTTAACAAAATTGTCTTTTTATCAAAAAAATAATCAAAACTATTATCACTTAGTAAATAATTAAATCGATCCGACTCAATAGTAACAGGTTCAATAACCTCATTAGCAGTAACCTTGTCAGTAGTTGCTTCCTTGCCATAACACAGACTGCTCAGCAATAATAATGACAATAATACTAACAATACTTTTTTCATTTTTTCACATCCTTAGCTTAACTTATAATAATAAGAGGCAGCTTACTGCCTCTTATTATTTTTTTTGCTTAGGGATAACCATCTTTATTGTAATGAATTCATCATCTTGTTCTTGTTTTATCTTAACCTTTAGCCCTGATTTTTTCATTTGGCCGGCAATATCATTAATACTATTTAAAAAGATTCTAACATCACGAATCACACTGACTCTTTTATTATTCTTAGCTTTAGCCGGTGGCATTTTTTCTGCTAATACCTCTTCGACTAAAACTTCGGTATCTCTTACATTTAAAGCTTTCTCTGTGATTAACTGAATCAACTCTAATTGAGTTTTTTCATCTTCAACTTTTAACAATGCTCTGGCATGACGCTCGGTAAGATTAGCCTGAAATAAAGCGGTTCGCGCTTGAGTGCTTAGTTTTAACAATCTCATTTTATTAGCAATAGTAGACTGTTTCCGCCCCATCCGCTGTGCTAATTCTTCTTGCGTAAAGCTAAAATTAGCAATCAATTGTTGAAAGCCTTCGGCTTCCTCAAAAAAGTGCAGATCTTCTCGTTGCAAGTTTTCAATCATCGCCAGCTCCGCCATTTCCTTGTCTGAGAGCTCTTTAATGATTATTGGAACATTGTCTAGTCCTGCTAGTTTTGAGGCTCTTAAACGCCGTTCTCCGGCGATTAGTTCGTATTTATCATTTACTTGTCGCACTAATAACGGTTGGATTACCCCATATTCAGTGATTGAGCTAGCCAGTTCCTGCAACGCCTCCGGCTTAAAGGTCTTTCTTGGCTGAAACGGGTTCGGAATAACATCTTCAATTAACACAGTTTTAATATTATTCAAATCTACTGTAGCCTCTGCTTCCGGCAAAGTCGGTTCAATTTGTGGCTCTTTATCTTCAGCTACGGTTTGAGATGAACTTATCCCAAATAATCTAGCTAATTTTTTCATTTACACACCGCCCCAAAGTACATTTATTGCAATCTTTATTCGTCATAACCAGTGCTAAATCCTTTTGCATTTTAAATTAGCGGATTTTTTTCAATTTGGCCGGCCTTGCGCGGATACTTAGCCGCCATCGGTTGAACTTTCTTAATATAAATAACCGCCCTGACATCAGCCAAATCCGGTAAAGTAACTGGCTGAACCTTCACTACTTCACCACCTAAGGTTTTTATCGCCGAGCTTGCTTCTGTTAATTCCGCTTCATACTGCGCACCTTTTAAGGCGATAAAATATCCTCCGACTTTTACAAAGGGCAAGCATAACTCACTTAAAACATTTAACCTAGCAACCGCTCTTGATACCGCAATATCAAAAACTTCCCGTAAAAGCTTATTTTTTCCGCCATCTTCAGCGCGACTATGAACTAAATTAACATTTTCTAAGCCAATTTCAGTTACCACCGCTTCTAAAAACTTTACCCTTTTATTAAGCGAATCTAACAAGGTTAACTCAATCTCATTATTATAAATTTTTAGTGGTAAACCCGGAAACCCTGCTCCGGTTCCAACATCAATCAGTTTGACTTTGCCTTTAAAAAAATCTTCATCATAGCAAGTTAAAGAATCAATCATATGCTTTATCGCTACTTGCTGCGGTTCGGTGATTGCGGTTAAGTTGATCTTTTCATTCCAGCTAATCAATGCTTGATAATATTTATCATAAGCATCAAGTTGCTGTGCTGAAAGCTCTAACTTACTTTTAAGAGCAGCATCTTGTAAAAATTGTTTAAACCCCATTATGCTTCCCCTTTACGACGTTCTTGTTCCAAATAAACTAGCAATACCGAAATATCTGCCGGTGAAATACCGGAGATTCGAGAAGCTTGACCAACCGACAATGGCATAATTTTATTAAGCTTTTGTCGTGCTTCTAAGGCTAAACCTTCAATTTTATTATAATCAAAGTCTTGTGGTAGTAATTTTTCTTCTAATTTTAAAACTTTTTCAATTTGTTCACTTTGTTTTTTGATATAACCTTCGTACTTTGCTAATATTTCTAGCTGATTACTGGATTCAGGCATAATTTCTGGTAAAGCAAACACTTGTTGTAATAAATTATAGGTAATTTCCGTTCTTTTTAACAAATCATACAATGACATTCCGGTATGAATTTCACTGCTACCAATTTGTTTAAGTTTTTCTTGTGTTTCCTTGGTTGGAGTAATGATAGTATTTTGTAACAATGCTAGATTATCAGTTATCTCTTGTTTTTTCTTAGAAAACAATTGATAGCGTTCATCTTTTACTAATCCGATTTGACGACCTTTTTCGGTTAACCGCATATCAGCATTATCTTGTCGTAACAATAAGCGATACTCTGCTCTAGACGTCATTAAGCGGTAGGGCTCATTAGTCCCTTTCGTAACCAAATCATCAATTAAAACTCCAATATAAGCTTCCGCTCTAGTTAAAATTAACGGCTTTTCCTGACGAATTTTCAAGGTTGCATTAATCCCTGCCATCAAACCTTGCGCAGCAGCCTCTTCATAACCCGAAGTACCGTTAGCTTGACCGGCTGAAAATAAACCATCAATTTCTTTAAATTCTAAGGATGGTTTTAATTGCGTCGGATCAACACAGTCATATTCAATCGCATAAGCCGGTCTCATAATTTCAACATTTTCTAGCCCCTTGATTGTTCTTAAAAACGCATATTGAACATCAATCGGCAAGCTGGTTGACATCCCTTGAACATACATTTCATTAGTATCAAGACCCTCTGGTTCAACAAAGAGTTGGTGAGCTTCTTTATCGGCAAATCTAAATAATTTATCTTCAATCGACGGACAATATCTTGGACCAATGCCCTCTACCACTCCGGTAAACATTGGCGCCCGATGAAAATTAGCTCTAATAATTTCATGAGTTTTAGGATTAGTATAACTAAGCCAACAAGGAACTTGCTCTAATTTATTTTCCTTTGTCATAAAGGAAAAATGATTAACCTTTTCATCACCAGGTTGAATCGTCATTTTAGAATAATCTAAACTGCGTTTATTAACCCGTGCCGGAGTTCCGGTTTTAAAACGCATTAATTTTACGCCAATTTCTTTTAACGAAGTAGACAAATTTTCCGCTGATCGCTGTCCACTCGGACCACCACTATACATTGTTTCACCAATAATTATTTTTCCGCGCAAATAAGTACCGGTCGCAATAATAACAGTTTTACATAAAAACTCTTCGCCGGTTTCTGCTTTAACACTCTTAACGGTAGCATCTTCTACTATAATTTTTTCAATTAAAACTTGTTTGGTATCCAAGTTTTCTTGATTTTCAATAACCTTTTTCATTGAAACATGATAAAGATTTTTATCAGATTGTGATCTTAAGGCATGAACAGCCGGCCCTTTACTGGTGTTTAGCATTCGCATTTGAATCGACGCTTTATCACCATTAATGCCCATCTCGCCACCTAAGGCATCAATCTCTCTAATTAAATGCCCTTTTGCCGGTCCTCCAATGGACGGATTACATGGCATCATCGCAATATTATCTAAACTTAATGTTGTCAATAAAGTCTTTGCACCCATTCTGGCAGCCGCTAGCGCCGCTTCACAACCAGCATGACCGGCACCAATTACCACAACATCATATGTACCTGCAATAAACAAATTATTCACTCCCTACTTACCAATACAAAACTGGGTGAAAATCTGATCAATAATATCATCACTGACCGTATCACCGGTAATTTCACCAAGTTTTTCCCAAGCTGTCCGTAAATCAATAACAATACAATCCGCCGGCATCGCGCTTTCAATGGTTAATAATACTTCATCTAAGTTTTTAAGTACTGTTCTTAATAAATCGGCTTGTCTAACATTATTAACAAATACCCCTTCACTTTGTGGCATCTTGCCGTGATACACCATATTGACTATTTCCTGCTTTAATTCATTTAATCCGACTTCATCAATTGTCGAAATTTTTATTATTTTTTTATCTTGTACCAAGGTTTGAACATAAGCACAATCTAACACCTCGGTTAAATCACTTTTATTAACTAAAATAATTGCTTTTTTATCTTTTATCTTTAATAAAATTTCTTCATCTTCTCTGGTCAAAGCTTTTGAGCTATCTAATAATACTAAAATTAAATCAGCATTATCAATAAAAGTTTTAGCTTTTTCCACCCCTAATTGTTCCACAAAATCATCAGTTTCTCTAATACCAGCAGTATCAATAATTTTTAGCGGAATGCCTTCAATATTAATAAATTCCTCGATAATATCACGCGTCGTTCCCGGAATATCAGTTACTATCGCCCGTTGCTCTTTTAATAAAGCATTTAACAAACTCGATTTACCCACATTAGGTTTTCCAATAATCGCTGTTTCTAAGCCTTCACGCAATATTTTTCCGGTATCGGCAGTTGCTACTAAATCATTAATTTCCGCTACTAAATTATTAACCTTTTGTTTAACATCGGCAATCGCAAATTCCTCAATTTCATCTTCCGGAAAATCAATCGAGGCTTCTAAATGTGCTATCATTCCTAATAATTCATGGCGAAAAGAACTTATTTTGTCAGCAAATTGACCTGACAAATGCCCCAGTGCCATTTTCAGCGAAGCATCGGTTTTTGATCTGATAATATCCATCACGGCTTGTGCTTGTGTTAAATCTAACCGCCCATTTAAAAACGCCCTTTTAGTAAACTCTCCCGGCTCTGCCAAGCGTGCGCCTTGTCTTAAGGTTAAGTCTAAAATATGCTTAACTGTTAACGAGCCACCATGGCAGTGAATTTCCACTACATCTTCTCTAGTATAAGTATTGGGTGCTTTCATTATGATTAAAATAACTTCATCTAAAATTTCTCCGTCAGCAATAATATGCCCATAAGAAACTTGATGTGTTTTTATATCTTCAGCTTTTTTTCCATTAATCCCGCGAAAAATATTATTGGCAATTTCAATTGCCTTATTACCACTTATTCTAATAATGCCAATTCCACCATCACCTAACGCTGTTGCTACGGCACTGATAGTATCATCGTGAATCACAAAATTTACCTCCATTTTGCTGATTTTGCTTGTACTTTACAATCAACAAAACCCAGTAATAATTATTACTGGGTTTTTCATTTAATTATCTTTTTAACGCAATAACAACCTTACGAAAAGGTTCTTCACCATCACTATAAGTCAAGATACGGCGATCATCTTGTAGCGCAGTATGAATTACTTTGCGTTCATGTCGATTCATTGGCTCCAGTGTTATTTTTTCACCAGTTCTTTTAACTTTATCAGCTAATCTATTAGCTAAACGACATAAAGTATCTTCACGTCTTTTTCGATAATCTTCAATATCAATTATGATTTTAACCTTAGCTTCACTCATATCACTATTAGCCGCTAAATTCGTTAAATATTGCAATGAATCAAGCGTTTGTCCGTGCTTGCCGATTAAAATACCTAAATTATCGCCTGATAATTTAAATAAAATATGTTCAGCACACTCCACTTTTTCAATATTTACCGTAATATTCATTGCACTAAAAATATCTTCTAAAAATTTAGTAGCAATCTCAATCGGACTATTCTTCTTCACTGATACTCTAATTTTCGCCGGTTTATTACCAATAAAGCCAAATAATCCTTTACTAGGCTCTTCTAGTACTTCATAGTCAACCTGATTTTCATCAACATTAAGCTCTCTTAATGCCTCACTAAGAGCTTCTTCCACAGTTTTAGCAGTCTTCTCTATTGTCAACATCTCTTAAACTGCCCCCTCTTTAACTTTAGCCTCATCACGATACATCCACCATTGTTGAATAATTTGAGCAATATTACTAACTACCCAATATAGTACTAATCCTGAAGGAAAATTAATGCTAATATAACCAATAAAAATTGGCATAAAATACATCATCATTTTAGTTTGCGGATTATCATCATTCATGGTTTGTTTTTGCTGAATATATGTTGTTACTGCTGATAAAATTGGTAAAACATAAATATGATCAGCTACTGATAAATTACTCAACCAAAAAAAAGTCGGATCACCGATATAACTATAATCTCTAATCGCAAAGAATATTCCCATTAAAATCGGCATTTGCGCTAATAATGGTAAACAACCTGCTAACGGATTAACACCGGAATTTTTATATAATGCGGCCATTTCTTGTTGTAATTTTTCCGGTTTATCTTTGAATTTTTCTTGAAGTTCTTTCATTTTAGGCTGCAAATCCTGCATTGCCTTCATGGATTTAATTTGCTTTACAGTCAATGGATATAGCAAAATTTTAATAACAATTGTCATTAAAATAATTGCCACACCATAATTGGCAAAACCGATATAACCACTAATATTATAAAAAACCGTCAAAATTGCTTGTAAAAAAGCAATGAAACTATCGAACAAAAAACTCAACTCCACACTTTAATTTTATTTTATCATTTAACAGGATCATAACCACCGGGGTGAAAAGGATGACATTTTAAAATCCGCTTCACCGTCAGTGATAGACCTTTTATGACCCCATATTTTTCAAAAGCTACAATTGCATATTCCGAGCAAGTTGGCACAAACCTACAGGTCGGCGGTTTTAGCGGTGAAATAAATAATCTGTAAAACTTGATCAGTAAAATAATCAGCTTATTCATAATCACTCCAAAATATTAGCTTTTTTAGCAATATCCAAAAAAGCTTTTTCCGCCACAGTATATTTTACCGTCGTAAGATTTTTTCTGCCAACCAGCAATAAATCAATTCCCTTTATCAATTGAAATTGATTTAAACGATAAACTTCCCTTAATAAACGCTTCACCCGATTACGAGTCACAGCATTTCCTAATTTTTTTCCTGCCGCAAATCCTACTTTAGAATGCTGATCGTTTCTTTTTAAGATATAAACAACCAACATTCTATTAGCGTAAGATTTACCAAGACGATAAACAGTTTGAAAATTCTTATTTTTTTTTAAAACTAAATTCTTTGACAAATTATACATAAATATTATCCATCCTGCTATATGGAAAAAATAGGCCACTAATGCGGCCTACTAAGCAGATAATTTTTTTCTGCCTCTAGCACGTCTTCTTTTTAAAACAAGACGACCACCTCTGGTCTTCATGCGCTCACGAAAGCCGTGCGTTCTTTTTCTCCACAATGTATTTGGTTGATAAGTGCGTTTCATATCTATAACACCTCCCTCAGAAAAAACGAAAACTATACTATGTCAAAATAATCAATTTTAACTATAAAAATTATAGACTAGGTCTTAGATAGTGTCAAGAATTTTACTATTTAATAGTTAATAACTCTGTGGATATTTATGAGATTATTTTATTTTTTTCGTGGAAATATGTTGATAACTTTACCTCCTTTTGATAATATAATCATAGATGTTTATCCACATTATTAACATAGTACTGTAAAAATGTTAATAAATTCATCTCTTATCCCCATAACCCTTGATTTTTCCACAGTTTTACCCACAAAACATTAAATACTATGCAACATAAGCAAATACTACCTTTTTTTCTTTGCTATATGTATGATAGCATATTTTTTTTCGCCTTTTTACCTTATATTCCCTAAAGTTATACACACTTGTGGATAGTTTTGTGGATAACTTATTACCATGTTAATAAAATTTGTTTATATTTTCTCTTGATGAAAGGATTTTTTTATGGATACAAAACAATTACAAGCTATTTGGGAGCAGATTTTAGTAGAATTATCCAAAGATATTTCCAAGCTTAGCTGTGATTCTTTTCTAAAGCCAATCGTTCCGTTATCAATTAACGAACAAATTTTAGAATTAGGCACACCAAATCAGTTTGTCAAAGAATTTTTAGAAGATCGCTATGTTAATTCCATTAAGGCGGCTACGGCTAAAGTAACTAATAATAATTTGCAGTTAAAAATAATCAACCTCCAATTAGGCGATACTGTCGAACCTGAATTAGTAAGTACCGTTCCTAGTATTAGTTCTGTTAATACAGCTGAAGAAATAGTATTACCAACCAGTACTGCTGTTACAGCTACCACTGCACCGGAAATAAAACCAACTAATTCAGTGATTTTAGAAGATTCTTTCTCTTTAAACCCTAAATATGTTTTTGAAACCTTTGTTACCGGTAATTCCAATCGGTTTGCCCACGCTGCTGCTCTAGCCGTAGCTGAAGCACCGGCTAAAGTATATAACCCGTTTTTTATGTATGGCGGTGTTGGCTTGGGTAAAACTCATTTAATGCATGCTATTGGCCATAGAATTTTAGAAAAAAATCCTAATTTAAGAGTCTTATACATTTCAAGTGAAAAATTTACTAATGAGCTTATAAATTCTATTCGCGATGGTAATCCTGAAAGTTTTCGTCAAAAATATCGTAATATTGATGTTTTATTAGTCGATGATATTCAGTTTTTATCAAAAAAAGAACATACCCAAGAAGAATTTTTCCACACCTTTAATACTTTACATAATGCTAACAAGCAAATTATTATCTCCAGTGACCGGCCACCTCGCGAAATTCAAACGTTAGAAGATCGTTTAAGATCAAGATTTGAATGGGGCCTAATTACAGATATTCAAGCACCGGATTTAGAAACAAGGATTGCAATTTTACGGAAAAAAGCCTTATTAGAAAATTTAACGGTCCCGAATGATGTGATGTTGTTTATCGCCAGTAGAATCGACAACAATATCAGAGAATTAGAAGGCGCTTTAATCAGAGTAATGGCTTATGCCTCTTTAACTAATCAAGTAGTAACCAATGAACTTGTTTCAGAAGCTCTAAAAGATGTTTTTCCACACGGTAAAACCAAAGAAATAACATTAGAGCTGATTCAAGAAATAGTATCTTCTTATTTTAAAATCAAAATGGAAGATTTATTGGCAAAAAAACGAACCAGAAACTTAGCTTTTCCAAGGCAAATTGCCATGTATTTATCAAGAGAATTAACTGATACTTCTTTACCGCGTATCGGTGAGCTATTTGGTGGTAGAGATCATACTACGGTAATTCATGCCCACGATAAAATTGCTCGCGAACGTAATGAAGATAATAAATTAAATAATACAATTAAAGAACTTATTAAGAGAATAGAAAGTATGTAGTGTATAACTCTGTGTATAACTGTGTTATTGTGCTGTATATTAACTGTGTATAAATTTTATTGTGAATTTACCTGTAGATATGTGGATAAGTGTGATATGTTTTATTGACAACTTATTCACATATCTTATTTATACGCCCATTAAGATTTTCAGACTTATACACATATCTACAAGCCCTACTACTAATACGACTATAAATATATATATTATTAATCAGTATTAATATTTAAGAGAGGTGCCCTAAATGAAATTTTCTTGCTCAAAAGATCAATTGGTTCACGCTGTTCAAGTAGTACAAAAAGCAGTATCAAATAAACCACAAATGCCGATATTATCAGGAATTTATATTAATGCACAACCTGATTGTATTGAAATTCAAGCCACTGATTATGAAATCGGTATTAGTTGTAAAATCGAAGGTTTAGTTACTGAACCAGGTGCTATAGTCTTATCCGGTCGTTATTTTCAAGAAGTTGTTAAGAGATTGCCTGGGGATAATATTGAAATTTATACTAATAAAGAAGATAATACCGTTAAATTAATTTCATTATCAGCACAATTTAATTTATTAAGTTTACCGGCTGATGAGTTTCCGGTACTATATCCGTTAATTGGTGAAACTAATTTTACAATTCGTGATAATATTTTGCGTGATTTAATTAAAAAGACTGTTTTTGCAGCATCAAATGATGAAGCTCGTCCTGTTTTTACCGGAGCTTTGCTGGAAGTTGTTGATAGTGAAGTATTAATGGTAGCAACTAACACTCACCGCTTAGCCTTAAAAAAAGAAAATTTAGATAATATTACTAATAATATTAAGGTTATTATTCCTTCTAAAATATTAAATGAATTGGCTCGTATTATGGTTTCTGAAATACCTAGTCCGATAAAAATAACTTGTCATCATAATCAAATCAGTTTTTCTTTTGATAATATTTATATTATTTCGCGAATTATTGAAGGACAATTTCCTGATTATCAGAGAGTAATACCGCCAAATTTCGCGACAACAGTAGCAATAAAAACAGCTGATTTTTCATCAGCTGTGGAACGTGTTTCTTTAATTTCTCGAGATGGTGATTATAATGTTGTAAAATTAGCGTTTAGAAATAATGAGATATTGATAACCTCCAACAATCCAGAAGTTGGTAAAGCGGAGGAGGCGATTGCTGCCAATATCGAAGGAAATGAATTAGAAATAGCCTTTAATGCAAAATATATTGTTGATATTCTAAAAAATATTGATGATGAGAAAATTTTCTTTACTTTAAATACTCCACTTAGTCCGGCGAGTATAAAGCCGGAAAATGATGAAAATTATAATTATATTATTACGCCGGTTAGATCAAATTAAGGGGATATTATGGAAAAAATATTAATTAAAACAGAAACTATAAATTTAGATCAATTATTAAAATGGGCTAGTATTGTTGATTCTGGTGGCATTGTAAAATTTATGATTGAAGATCAATTAATCAAAGTCAATGGTGAAGTGGTCACGCAACGACGAAAAAAAATATATCCTGGTGATATTATTGAAATTATAGATAGTGGGCAGTGGGAAGTTCAAAGAGAATTTGGGGAGTAATGATGAAAGTCAAAACACTAAGTCTTATTAATTATCGTAATTATGAAGATTTAAAAATTGATTTTATAAATAATATTAATATTTTTATTGGTCAAAATGCTCAAGGGAAAACTAATATTGTAGAAGCCATATATTATGCAGCGATGGGAAAATCCCATCGTAGTAATAATGATCAAGAATTAATAAAATGGCAAAAAAATAATGCCATGATAAAATTGGATTTTACGCGATTGGAAATTGAAAATAATCTCAATTTTCAATTTAAATTAGCACAAAATAAAGAAATAATATATAATAGTCATAATATTAAGCCAAAAGATCTCATTGGCTTACTTAATGTTGTATTATTTTCTCCGGAAGATTTATCATTAATTAAAGGAGCGCCTGCTGGTCGCAGGCGCTTCCTTGATACTGAAATATCACAAGCAAATCCTGCTTATTATAAGCAATTGTTGCAATATAATAGAATTATTTTACAACGAAATAATTTATTAAAAAAAATTAAAGAGAGAAAAGCGGTTAAAGATTTGCTAGATTCTTGGGATGAGCAATTGGTTATTTTAGCGGAAAAAATAACCAAAAAACGAATAGAATCGGTAAAAAAATTAAATATGCTGGCAAATTTAATGCATCGCAAAATTTCTACTAATAAGGAAAATTTAGAAATAAGTTATGATATAAATGGTTGGGATAATGATGAAAATTTAAAATTATTGGATTTTTATTATAAGAAGATCTCTGAAAATAGAGAGCTTGATATTATTAGAGGTTCAACCTCAATCGGTCCGCAACGCGATGATATTATTTTAAAAGTTAATAATGTTAATTTAAGAACTTTTGGCTCACAAGGGCAGCAACGAACCGGAGTTTTAGCTTTAAAATTGGCTGAACTTGAATTTATAAAATCGGAAACCGGTGAATATCCTATTTTATTATTAGATGATGTTATGAGTGAGCTTGATTTTAATAGAAGAGAGCAATTGCTAAGCTTTATTAAAGATAAAATTCAGACCTTTATCACCGCTACTGATAGAAATTATTTTCCGGGAAATATTACTGCCAAAATATTTAAAGTCGAACAAGGAAAAATAATGGGGTGATTGCTTGATAAAAATAAATAAACTTATCTCAACAGCAATTAATGAAAAAGCCTTAAATAAAGATGCTAATTTACAAAAACTCAACAACTATAATGTTCTGTATCATTGGGAAAAAATTGTTGGTAAAGATATAGCATTGCAATCCATTCCTGTTAATATTGAAAATAAGATTTTATTTGTTGCCGTTAATAATTCTGTATGGTGCCAACATTTATCAATGTTAAAGGATGATATTATTTATAAAATTAATAAATTTGCCGGAGTTTTATTGGTAGAAGATTTAAAATTTCGCAATCAATATTATGATAAAAATAAAAGAGCTATTGTAGATAAGAAAGAATATAATTTAGCTAATAATATTGCTCAAATAAAATTAACAAAAGAAGAAAATGATAAAGTTAATGAGTTGACAGCTACCATAACAGATGAAAAATTACGAAAAAATTTAAAAAAATTAATGGTGAAGAATCTTGCTTTTAATAAAATAAAAGTTGATAATAATTGGCATAAATGTTTAAATTGTGATACTCTGTGTTCGAAGCAAGAACAATATTGTACTGTTTGTAAAATTCAGAGGAAAGCAGAGAAAGCCAGTAAAATTAGGAAATTATTAATAGAAGCACCATGGCTGACTTACGCTGAATTAAATAGTTATGAAAATTGTACATCCAAAGAATTTATTAATGAAAAAATTATTTTATTGAATTATTATGCTGATTTAGTAGCCAATAATAAAGATAATAAAATTTATTTACTTACTTTAGTAATGTTATTTAATGGGGCAAAAATGGAAGAAATTAATGATAATTTAATTCAAAAGACTTTAACAAAGTTTAGGAGGAAAAAATAATGTTTCTACATTTAGGCTCAGATGTTAGTGTTGCTTTAAAAGATGTTATTGCAATAAATGATTATTCATATTTAAAAACTATTAATAAAGAATTTTTAAAAAATATGAGAAGTAAGAAATTTATTATTGATATCTCTGAGAATGATCCGAAAAGTTTTGTTATAACCGATAAAAAAATTTACTTATCAGCTATTTCTTCAGTAACCTTGAAAAAAAGAGCCGATAATTTATATAATGATTAATAGATGGAAAATAAAAGAAGTTAATCTCAGTTTATTGGGGGATGAATATGGAAAATAACGATGAATTATTAGTAGACGGTGATTATGGTGCCGGGCAAATTCAGATTTTAGAAGGATTGGAAGCTGTTAGAAAGCGTCCGGGGATGTATATTGGTAGTACTTCATTAAAAGGTTTACATCACTTGGTATATGAAGTTGTTGATAACAGTATTGATGAAGCGTTAGCAGGTTACTGTGATAAAATTAATGTCATTATTCATAAAGACAACAGTATTACAGTGGTTGATAATGGCCGTGGTATTCCGGTTGATATGCATGAAAGTGGTAAACCGGCGATTGAAGTTGTTTTAACGGTATTACATGCTGGCGGTAAATTTGGTGGCGGTGGCTACAAAGTTTCCGGTGGTTTACATGGTGTTGGAGTTTCAGTAGTTAATGCGTTAAGTAGTTATTTAGAAGTTCAAGTAAAAAAAGATAACAAAATTCATCAAATAAAATTTGAACGTGGTAATACCATTCAAGAGTTAAAAGTAATTGGTGATACTCAAGAAAATGGAACGATGGTTACTTTTAGACCTGATGCTGAAATTTTTGAAGATTTAGTATATAGTTTTGATACTTTAAAACATCGCTTAAGAGAATTAGCATTTTTAAATAAGGGTTTAACGATTATTCTAACTGATGAACGCTTTGAAAAAAGTGAAACTTATTATTATGAGGGCGGAATAAAGTCTTTTGTGGAATATTTAAATAAAAGTAAAGAAGTATTACAGCCACAACCGATTTATTTTACCGGTGCTAAAGATGATACTATTGTTGAAATAGCATTGCAGTATAATACTAGCTATACAGAAAATATTTATAGTTTTGTTAATAATATCAATACTGAAGAAGGTGGAACTCATTTAAGCGGGTTAAAAATTGCTTTAACCAGAGCAACTAATGATTTTGCCAGAAAAACTAATATCTTAAAAAGCAATGATGAAAATCTTTCCGGTGAAGATGTTAGAGAAGGTTTAACTTGTGTTATCAGTATTAAAATAAGAGAACCGCAATTTGAAGGACAAACTAAAACTAAACTTGGTAATAGTGAAGTTAGAGGGATTGTTGATTCTGTAGTAAGTGAAGGCTTATCAGAATTTTTTGAAGAAAACCCGGCTATTACAAAAAAAATAATTGAAAAATCTTTAATGGCATCACGAGCAAGAGAAGCTGCACGCAAAGCACGTGAATTAACCAGAAGAAAAAGTGCCTTGGAGATCAGCTCCTTACCTGGTAAATTAGCAGATTGCTCATTGAAAGATGCGATGCAAACTGAAATTTACTTAGTTGAGGGTGATTCTGCCGGTGGTTCAGCAAAACAAGGGCGTGATCGTCGCTTCCAAGCTATTTTGCCATTGCGTGGTAAAATTTTAAATGTTGAAAAAGCGAGATTAGATAAAATTTTAAATAATGAAGAAATCAGAACGATGATTACTGCGTTTGGTAATAGTATTGGTGATGATTTTGACTTAGAAAAAAGTCGTTATGGTAAAATTATTATAATGACTGATGCTGATGTTGATGGTGCTCATATCAGAACATTGCTATTAACCTTCTTTTATCGTTATATGAGACCATTAATTGAAAATGGCAGAATTTATATTGCCCAACCACCACTTTATTTATTGAAAAAAGGCCGAGAGAGTTGGTATTTATATAGTGATGATGAGCTAAGTGAATTACTTGGTAAAATTGGTCGGGAAAATATCAGTTTACAACGCTATAAAGGTTTAGGTGAAATGAATCCGGAACAATTATGGGAAACTACGATGAATCCAGAAGGGCGAACAATTTTACAAGTACAATTAGAAGATGCGATGGAAGCAGATGAAATTTTTTCAATATTAATGGGTGACAAGGTTGAACCTCGTCGTAAATTTATTGAAGATCATGCAAAATTAGTACGTAATTTGGATATTTAATAGTAATAACAATATGAGCTTTAGCAAATGCTAGAGCTCATATTTTCGTAATATTATCGTCTTTTTGGTTAATAACTATGCTATAATAAAATGTATTTAATTTGTGATGCTAGAGGTGTTTATTTAGCTTATGAGTGTTGAATGGATGGAACAAAATCGAGAGTTATTTGAAAAAATAATAAAGTGTGGCAATATATATGCTAATAATCACCATAAAGTTGTTAATCTAGGACTGTATAATGATGTTTCGTTATCACAAATTCAAGTGTTGGAATATGTGTTAGAGGTTGAAAATCAAAAAATGTCTGATATTGCGAAGCGACTGGGAATAACTAAAAGTGCATTATCGCAAATAGCTAAAAAACTAGAAGAAAAAGGTTGGCTGGAAAAATATCGTTGTAACAATAATAAAAAAGAAATTTTTCTTAAAGTAACGCCACAAGGGAAAAATGTTTATATTACTTATTCCAAGGCGATGCATGAATTTTTCTTTAAAGATATTTTTGATATTAGTAAGCAAATTCCTAAAAAATATAGTGATATTTTTATAAAAATGTTTGATATAATGGCAGATAAATTAATTAATAATCTCTATAAAGAAGAAGAAAAAATTTATACTAAAATATTATAAAATTTATTAAGAGAGTAAACTTTAATAATTAAGTTTACTCTCTTTTTTTATAAATTGACAAAAACAAGATTTATTATTACAATATAGTTAACCAAATGAACAATATTGTAAATTATATAAACTATAATTCTAAAGATGTTTAAGTTAGTTGGTTACCATAGATAGTTTTAAAATTGCAGATTGGTATTCAACTGAGAGAAAAAACAGTATTAATGGGTTATTATAGCAATAACATCTTTTGGGGATTAGATGTTAATTATTTTTTTACAAATTTGTTATTTCTTAAATTGTAAATAGCTATTACAAAACTGTTGAATACCAATCTTGAGTTTTAAAAATTAAGAGATAATATTTGACAATATTAAAGGTATATGATAATATTAATGTGAAATTAATATTACTTCAAGGGGAGTAGCTGTACAACAACTGTCGTCAATACGAGCTTAAGCTCCGGCATTGTTGGCAATTTATTGCAAGCAAGACCTTGTCTCAGCATTTGTTGAGGCTAGGTCTTTTTATTTAACTATTTTTAATAACAATGAGAGGGGATTTTATTTTATGAATACTTTTAAAACGACTATATTATTAACTGCTTTAACCTTATTATTAGTAGGGGTTGGCGGTGCGGTAGGTGGTAAAACCGGAGCATCAATTATGCTTATTATTTCCTTAGCAATGAATTTTGGTAGCTATTGGTTTAGTGATAAAATTGTCTTAAGCATGTATAATGCTCAACCGGTGAATGAAAATCAAGCACCGGATTTATATAATATGGTAAAAAAATTGACGCAAAATGCGAAGATGCCAATGCCGAGGGTTTATGTGATTAATACTGAAATGCCGAATGCTTTTGCAACGGGGCGTAATCCGGAAAATGGTGTTGTTGCAGTTACTACCGGGATTATGAAAGCATTAAATTATGACGAATTAGAAGGGGTAGTAGCACATGAGTTAGCTCATATTAAAAATCGTGATACTTTAATTAGTACGATTGTTGCTTCTATTGCCGGTGTTATTTCTTGGATTGGCACGATGGCTCAATGGGCTGCCATTTTGGGAACTGGGCGTAGTGATGAAGAAGATAATGGCGGAGGTATTGCCGGTTTACTATTTACTATCATTGTGGCACCATTAGCGGCAACCTTAATTCAAATGGCAATTTCGCGGTCGCGTGAATTTGAAGCTGATGAAGATGGTGGAACTATTTGTGGTAATCCATTAGCTTTAGCAAGTGCGTTAAAGAAAATAGAGCATTACTCTAAGTATGGGGTAATGCAAGAAGCTACTCCGGCGACAGCCCATATGTTTATTATTAATCCGTTAAGTGGTAGCGGTAGAGCGATAATGAATTTATTCAGTACTCATCCGACAACGGCGAAAAGGGTTGAAAAATTAGAAGCTTTAGCAAGACGGAGATAATATTAATTAAAAACGGTCTGTTTAGAATATCTAAAAAGACCGTTTTTTGTGTAAAAAGATAATTTTTAATAAAGAAGGATGTTATGAAAAAAATATTTTTAATAATAATGTTGTTAATCATTAGTAGTAATAATATTTCACAGGCACAAGGAATAGTACAAGAAACACAACTATTGAGACCAGAAGCTTTTTATGATTATCAAAATGGTAATAATATTATCTTATCTAATCAACAGATTCTAAAGTTAAATCAAAGCATCTCACAACAGCAGTCAGCTTTATGTGATTTAAAAAATTATCAATCTATTATTAATAAAACAGCTTTAAGTAATAAAATAAAATCATCTAGCACTATTTTAAATGAATATGATTATTTAGGTTCAGGGTTAATAACTACGGCGCTGAAAAATGATATTATAGCAGAGTTAAATTTAGAAAAAATTCCGACAGAAATAAAGTATGGTGTTACTGTAAGGCGTACTAATATTAGAACATTACCTAGTGCTCAAGGTTTATATGAAAGTCTGAAGTCTACTAAATTTGATTATTTGCAAGAAACTGTTGTTGATCCCGGTACTGCGGTGGTTATTTTACATACCAGTAAAAATAATCAGTTTTATTATATTCAAACAGCAGATTATAGTGGTTGGGTGGCGACAAAAAATGTCGCAGTTGCTACAAAATCAGATTGGTTAAAATATTTGGAACCGCAAGATTTTATGGTGGTTACTGCTAATAAAAAAATAATAAACTTTAATGGTGAAGTTTTAACTTATCAAATGGGTGCTAAAATTCCATTACTAAAAGAAGAGGGCAGTAATAAAATATTAATGCCTTACAATAAAGATGGCTTAAATAATTATTATTTGAAGCTTAATAATAACGATGGCTTGAGTGAAGGATATTTACCTTATACTACTAATAATATTATCAAACAAAGTTTTAAAATGTTAGGTGATGTTTATGGTTGGGGTGGCTTAGAGAATAGTGTTGATTGTTCCAGTTTTGTACAAAATATTTATAAAACCTTCGGAATAAATTTACCGCGTAATGCTGATCAGCAAGAGCTTAGTTTACAACGACATTATTATAATGCTGTCACGGATAACTTAAAAAATGCTGATATTAATAAATTAACTAAAGGTAGTTTATTATTTATGGATGGTCATGTGATGTTATATTTAGGTAGTATTAACAATGAACCTTATATCATTCATGCACTAGGAAGTTATAGTATTAGGCAAGGTGATGGCACTATGAAAAAAATACCGATACTAAAAGTTGTTGTTAGCGATTTGCAGCTACAACGTTATAGTGGCAAAACTTTCTTAACAGCGTTAACAAGTGGTGCAGAAATAAAATAAAGGATGGTGGTAACAGTGCTTAAAGTAGGTTTAAAAGAAACAGAAGTACTAGATAGTCGTCAAAAATATGGCAGTAATAAACTAACAGAAGTAGAAAGCGAAGGCTTTAAAAAGAAATTAATAAAGAATTTAGGCGATCCAATGATTAAGATATTGTGCTTTGCCTTGTTTATTAATATTATCTTTACCTTAATGGGAGAAACTCCATGGTATGAATCTTTAGGGATAGCTTTTGCCATTGTTATTGCAACATTTGTTTCAACATACTCAGAGTATAGTAATGAGAATGCGTTTAAAAAATTACAAGAAGACGCTTCAAAAATTTATTGTAAAGTTTATCGTGAAGAAGAAGTTAAAGAAATTATTATTGATGATATTGTAGTAAATGATTTATTAATTTTACAATCAGGTGATAAAATTCCGGCGGATGGTATTTTAATAGAAGGTCATATAAAAGTTGATCAAGCTGTATTAAATGGTGAAAGTAAAGAAGCAACGAAATTAGTGCAGCCACCTGATTATCAGACTGAAGATAATCAAATGGATTTTTATAATGAATATAAGGTTTTTCGTGGTACCGTAGTTTGTCAAGGTAATGCCGTAATGAAGGTGACCAGTGTTGGCGATAATACTGCTTATGGACTAATTGCTAAAGAATTACAAAATGATGAAGAACGAGACTCTCCATTAAAGGTTAAATTAACAAAATTAGCGCATGATATTAGCAAGTTGGGATATTATGGTGGTATTTGTATTGCCTTTGCCTTTTTATTGCAAAAAATTATTGTGCATAATAATTTTAATATTCAGCAGATTATCATATATTGTTCTAACTATATGAATTTAATGCATGATATTATTCAATCTATTATTTTAGGTGTTGTTATTATTGTAATGTCTGTACCGGAAGGCTTACCATTAATGATTGCCTTGGTCTCAGCTTTAAATATGAATAAAATGTTGAAAGACAATGTGTTAGTGCGAAAGATTTCAGGGATAGAAACTGCCGGTAGTTTAAATATTCTATTTAGTGATAAAACCGGTACTATTACCAAAGGACAATTAGAAGTTGTAAACTTTATTGATGGTAGTGGTCAGTCCTGTAGAAAGTTTGAAGAAATTGAAGGAAAATTAGCTGACTATGTTTCTTTAAGTTTATTACATAATACTACGGCCGTTATTAGTCAAGATAATGGCGAAAAGAAAGTGCTAGGTGGTAATGGGACAGAAAAAGCAGCGTTAGAATTTGTTTGTGGCGATAGTTGCAGAGTTTTTAATGTAGAAAAAGTTGATAATATTCCATTTGATAGTGCAATTAAATATTCGGCGACTGAAGTAAAAGGGGAATATAATTATACTTTAATAAAAGGTGCACCGGAAAAAATCATAGAAAAATGTCAATATTTCTATGATAAAAATGGTGTAGCACAAGATTTTACCGATAAAAATATTATTGAAGATAAAATTAGTGAATTAGCACAAAAGGCGATTAGAGTTTTAGCAATAGCGGTTTCAAAAGATAGTATTGTTGATGATCAATTACCGCCTAATAATGATTGGATTTTTATTGGGTTATTAGGTATTCGTGACGATGTGAGAGAAGAATCAATTCAAGCGATTAAAGAAGTACATGCTGCTGGCGTGCAGGTAGTGATGATTACTGGTGATAGACAAGATACGGCTTTAGCAATAGCAAAGGAAGCTGGAATTTTAACTTCACAGCAAGATATTGTCATAACTTCGGCAGAATTAGCACTGTTGTCAGATCAAGAGATTAGTACTAAATTGAAAAATATTAAAGTAATTGCAAGAGCTTTGCCAACTGATAAAAGTAGATTAGTAGGAATTGCCCAAAATCTTAACTTAGTGGTAGGTATGACCGGTGATGGAGTTAATGATTCGCCGGCACTAAAAAAAGCTGATGTTGGCTTTGCGATGGGTAGTGGGACTGAAGTTGCTAAAGAAGCTAGTGATATTGTTATTTTAGATGATAATTTTAGTTCTATTGATAAAGCGATTTTATATGGCAGAACGATTTTTAACAGTATTAGAAAATTTATTATCTTCCAATTAACAATTAATATTAGTGCGGTGTTGGTATCTTTTATCGCACCTTTAATGGGGATGGAAAATCCGATTACAATTACACAAATATTATGGATTAATTTAATTATGGATACCTTTGCGGCGTTGGCTTTTGGTGGAGAACCAGCCTTAAGGCGTTATATGAGTGAGAAACCGAAAAGTAGAGAAGAAGATATTGTTAGCCAAAGAATGAAGCAAGCGATTGCGGTTAATGCATTATGGATTGTAGCGCTAAGCTTATTAATTTTATTAACTGCAATTGGTCAATCATTATTTAGGTTTGCTCCTAATTATGAATATTTATTAACGGCTTACTTTACCTTCTTTGTCTTTATTGCTATTTTTAATGCTTTTAATTCAAGAACAGATTCGATAAATATCTTTGATAATATTACGAAAAATCAAGGGTTTATTCAAATGATTATGCTAATGTTATCGATACAAATTGTTATGACTTATTTTGGTGGTCATATTTTAAGATCATATGGTTTAACGTTTGAAGAGTGGTTAGTTATTATATTGCTGGCAGCAACTATTATTCCAATAGATATGCTTAGAAAAAAAATAGCAAAATAAATAAAGGGGCTGTGGACAAAATGATTCCTCATTTTGTCACAGCCCCTTTTAATGTTACATAATCTATTTTACCATTACCGAGTAGAGGTAATTGTTCTAATATTATTATTTCTGCTGGCATAAATAATAAGGTAAAACCTTTGGCTAAAATAAAGGTTCGAAAAGTTTGTTTATCAAATTGTTTATAGGTGGTGTAAATGATGATTTTTTCACCTTTGCGCTTATCAGGTAAATTAATTGCGGCAAAACTGCTATTATTAAAACATTCTTCCGCTAATTTTTCGACCAAATCTAAACTGATCATCTCGCCGGAAATTTTGGCAAATCTCTTTAGGCGAGACTTGATTGAAATAAAACCTTCCTCATCAATATCAACAATATCGCCGGTATCATACCAGTTAGTATGAGGAACAAAGCCTTTATTATGTAATAAATATCCTTCCATAATGTTAGGACCTTTAACTTTTAAGCTACCACCGGCAGCAATACCGGCAATCGGTTCCAGCTTAACATCAATTCCTGGCATAATTTTGCCGACAGTACCTGGTTTATTAAATAATGGTGTATTAACAGCTAAGACCGGAGCGGTTTCGGTTGTACCATAGCCTTCAAAAATCCGTACACCGAATTTTTCGAGCCAAAAGGTTCTGACTTCATCTTTTAGCTTTTCACCACCGGTAACAAAAAAGCGAATGCTGTAAAAATCATACGGATGAGCATTTTTCCCATAGCCCATAGCAAAAGTTGGGGTGGTAATCATAATCGTAGAATTATGACGATAAATTATTTCAGGAATTAACTTGTAATGTAGAGGGCTTGGATATAAAAATACTTCCATACCATCTAACAGTGGTAATAATGTTCCAGCCGTTAGACCAAGCGAGTGAAACATTGGCAAAGCATTAAAAAATTTATCGTTATTATTGTAATCAATAATAGTGGAAATTTGATGGATATTACTTAAAATATTTTTATGTGATAAAACGACACCTTTCGGTAAGCCTTCACTACCGCTGGTAAATAAAATTACTGTACCGGTAAATTTTGTTTTTACTTTTAATAAATACTTTAAAAAAGATATTATTTTATCATTGAAATTTATTTGCTGTTTAATATCTTCTAGATAAATAATATTAAATTGTGTTTGTAATTGTTGTTCTAAGTTCTGAAAGTTTCCTTTTTCAATAAAGGCTCTAGAGGTTACAATTGTTTTAAGTTGTGCTACTTGTGCTGAGTTTAAAACATTATCAATACCAGTGCTGAAATTTAAAATAGCGGGTGTTTTTCCTAAAAAAGATAAGGATAATAAAGTTAAAACATTGGCAATACTATTAGGTAATAAAATACCAACATTAGCATTGTTATGTAATAATGGCTTTAGTTTATTAGCAAATAATAAAGTACCAATTAATAATTTTTTATAACTGACCTCACCATTAATATCAATAATAATTCTTTTGTTAGCACCAAACAGTTTTGCCGAAGTATAAAGTTGGTTAAAGATATTATCAGCAGGCTCATTTAATTGGCGAGCGGTTAATGATAAGTTTTGTAATACTTGTAAAATTTGATTGCTGATTTCTTTTTTTTGCAAACGAAAACTTTTAGCTTTACTAGGATCAAGTTTAAAAGAATCACCGATGTACATACTAACTTGTGGAAAAAAATGAGCTTTAAATTTATCGGTGACACGAGATAGTTTAGAATATTTAAGACCGGTAAAAATAATGGGCACTAAAGTGGCATTGGTTTTTAAAGCAATTAAGCCAATACCATTATAGACTTTCATTAACATACCAGTCCGGCTAATTCGACCCTCAGGAAAGATAACTACCGACTGACCACTTTTAACGAGGTTGATGAGTTTTTTTAAGGAATAGGGACTTAGTGGATCAATCGTTACATGATTGATAAGTTTTAACGGTAATTCTAATTTCTTAGCAATTCTTGTATTAATAACAAAATAAACATCATTTGGTAAATAAGCAAAAACAAAGACCGCATCTAAAAAAGAAGTGTGATTAGGGATAATAATCGAAGGCTCATTTAATAGTATTTGTTGATGATAGGTTAGCTTGGTTTTAAAAAATAATTTTAAAAATAATCGTAACATTAACTTTAGAATATTCATATAAACTCCTATATAAATAAAACCATCAGTACAAAAAAACGCTTTGTTACTAATGGCTCAAAAAATTTAAATTTTTGGTTTCATAAAGCCCATTATGGCCAAAACTTGTTTTGCCGCCAAATCTAGATCGGCAGTGTTTTTTACAATATGATCGGTATTTTCCCATAATGAAAAATCAGCAGCTTTCTCAGCGGAATTTATCTTCAATTGAATAGCATAAGTATCAATATTTTTTTCTAATAAACGCTGCACAATATTAACTGGATCAAGCATAATGTAAATTGATTCAACTTTTTCCCCTAGTAAGCGATATAGTAAATTTAGTCCGGCTTTGTCTATTTGAATTAACGAAATAGGATGTTGTTGAATCGCTTTAATAATATCTAATTTACTAAAGGCACAAACAATGTTTTCATAATGAAAAGTGTGAAAGAAATCAATGTTATTAAATTCTTCTTCTGAAACAATTTTAAATTCTTCTACCGAAAAATCTTCAGTGGTAGCTGTCGTATAACGTTTTATTTCGTGTAAGCCTAATTTCTTTAGTTCAGAAATAATGGCAGTTTTGCCTGAGGCGGTAGGTCCGATAATTGCATAAACTTTACTCATATTGACTACTACTTCCATAATGTATTTATAAAGATAATTATAACATAAAAACCTTATAGTAAAAATATTTGTCAGTAAAAAGACAAACAAAAACGAGGGCCATTCCGATCAGCCCTCGTTTTCGCACCTCTATACCCTTTACCATCATCACCATGGTTTACCAGACCATAGCAATCCCCGTCTTTTATGATACAATATTTAGGATTAAAAATCAATAAAAAAAAGAAAACCCTTCTTATTACAAGAAGAGTTACAGATTTTAATGGTCGGAGCGGCAGGATTCGAACCTGCGACCCCCTGGTCCCAAGCCAGGTGCTCTACCAAACTGAGCCACGCCCCGCTGTCTTATCGACAAAATATATTATATAAATAATATATTGATTTGTCAATATTAAATTAAAGTAAAATGATTTTTTTCTTTAAAAATCATTTTACAGGGCTGAATGTATTTACTAAATAAAAAAGAAGAGGTAGAATAACAATGGTTAACTTGTTTTTAAAGATAGGTTAACTTTTCTTTGTTTTATAATATTGATGTAGAAGGTGAATATTGTGATAGGTTTATTTGTAACAGCGACTGATACTGATATCGGTAAAACCATTATTTCCGGAGCAATTTTAGCAGCGATAAAAAATAGAGGCATTAATATTGGAGCGTTAAAACCATTGGCATCGGGCTGTATTAGCAATAATGATGGAGTTTTAGAAGCCGAGGACGCTACATTTTTAATGAGAGCTTTGGATTTTCCGGAAAGTAAAAGAACTGAAGTTAATATGCTAGCGTTAGAACCGGCATTAACACCAGCGGTAGCGGCGAAAGTAAGTGGGATAACAATAAATATGGCTACAGTTATGGAGCATTGTTATAAGGTTGCTGATAGTTATGAAGCAGTTGTAGTAGAAGGGGTCGGCGGTATAACAGCTCCGTTAATAGATGATTATTTATTAGCGGATATGATTGTTGCAATGAACTTGCCAACGATTTTGGTGGCAACAGCAGGGTTAGGATCAATAAACCAAGTTGTGTTAACGGCTGAATATGCAAAACAACGTAAGATAAATTTAGTGGGAATTATTATTAATAAATATGATGAAAATAAGGCAGGAATATTAGAAGAAAGTAATCTTGAATATATGACAAGACTGACCGGCTTGCCGATTTTAGGAAAGTTTCCAATGTTGAAAAATTTAGAGATAACTTCACCGCAATTAGGAAAAATAGCGGAAGAGTATATCAATATAAATGAGATAATTAAGATGATGGAGCTGAAGTAGTAATGAGAACTATTGATTTAGATAAGAAATATTTATGGCATCCTTTTACGCAAATGAAAGGGTGGCTAGAGAATGAGCAAACGGTGATAACGGCAGCAAAAGGGATTAAATTAATCGATGAAGAAGGCCGAGAATACTATGATGGCGTTTCTTCGCTGTGGGTTAATATTCATGGACATCAACATCCTCATATTGATAAAGCAATTATAGCTCAACTGGGCAAAGTTGCTCACTCTACAGCGTTAGGATTGGCGAATGTGCCCGCCAGTAAATTTGCCGAAAAATTAATTCAGACTATGCCTCAAGGCTTAAATAAAGTGTTTTTTTCCGATGATGGTTCGACGGCAGTAGAGGTTGCGCTAAAAATGGCGTTTCAATATTGGCAGCATAAAAATCAGCCGAAGAAACAAAAATTTATTTCTTTAGCAAATGCTTATCACGGTGATACCGTTGGGACTGTTAGTGTGGGCGGAATTGATTTATTTCATAGAGTTTTTAAACCATTGTTGTTTGAAGCGCAGTATATTCCTGCACCGTCTTGTTATCATTGTAATTTAACTACAACCAAAGAAAATTGTCCCTTAATATGTGCTGATAAATTAGAAGAAGTTTTACAGCAACATCATCAAGAAATTGCCGGGCTGGTGATTGAACCATTAGTACAAGCGGCCGCCGGAATGTTGATGGCAAAACCGGGCTATTTGAAAAAAGTTTCGGCCTTAACTAAAAAATATAACGTTTTATTAATAGTAGATGAAGTGGCAACTGGCTTTGGCAGAACCGGCAAGATGTTTGCTTGTGAGCATGAAGATGTTTCACCTGATTTACTGTGCTTATCGAAAGGGATTACCGGAGGCTATATGCCATTAGCGGCAACTATTACGACGCAAGAAATTTTCAATGAATTTTTAGGTGAAATGGCCGATAAAAAAACTTTTTATCATGGTCACTCTTATACCGCGAATCAACTTGCTTGTGCCGCAGGCTTAGCTAGTTTGGAAGTTTTCGAACAAGAAAATGTTATTGCTAATTTAGAACCAAAGATGTCGTTGATTGCGCAAAAAATTGCTAAAATTAATACCTTAAAACATGTCGGTCAAGCTCGTCAAACCGGTATGATTGTCGGGATTGAAGTTATGGCTGATAAAGAAACTAAAACGCCGTATGAATGGGATCAATGTATGGGCGCGGTAATATGTATGAAGGCTCGTGAATATGGTTTATTTATTAGACCGGTGGGTGATGTTATTGTCTTTATGCCACCACTTATTAGTACGGAAGAAGAATTGAGTGAAATGCTTGATATTATTTACAAAGCGATTGATGAAGTAACCAATTTAGGTCATTTAACAACAGCTGGTGGCAGTGCATATTTTTAAGTTTTATCGACAGAAAAAAATTAATTTGTTATAATATTTTTGGTTTAGCTATTATTTAATGATGGCAAAAGTAAGTAAAGAGGGGTATTTAAATGAAAAAAGCAATTATTGAAATGAAACATGGCAATATAGTTATTGAATTATTTGAAAAAGAAGCACCAATTACTGTCGGAAACTTTGAAAAATTAATTAAAGATGGCTTTTATAATGGTCTGAAATTCCATCGTGTTATTCCTGAATTTGTGGCACAAGGCGGTTGTCCAGATGGTAACGGTACTGGTGGCCCTGGTTATACAATTCCTTGTGAAACGGAAAATAATCCACACATTCATGATCGAGGAGCTTTATCAATGGCACATCGCGGTAAAAATACCGGTGGTAGCCAGTTTTTCATTGTATTAGAAGCACAACCACATTTAGATGGTGTTCATACTGTATTTGGTCAAGTTGTTGAAGGTATTGATTTAATTGATAAAATTCAACAAGGCGATTTAATGCAAAATGTAACAATAGTAGAAGATTAAAACATAAAAATACCGGTTAGCTTTTTAGCTAACCGGTATTTTT
>JAGPMH010000014.1:0-1390 GCA_018052945.1 Negativicutes bacterium
ATATATATCTTTTTTTCGTTTAGTTAGATTAGATGGATTAAGCATAAAAAACTCCTTAAATTATTAATATTTATATTATAACAAGAAATCAAAGCACAATCAAACATTTGTTCGCAAAACTGCAATTAATATTCTTTATTTCTCGACAGTTGATAACTGGATAGAAAAGATTATAAATAAATTGCCTTTATAAGTTAATTTGAGATATAATTAAAACATGGATTAAATATCCATGTTTTTTACTATTTCTAACTAATGATAATTTATAGTTATCACTAGTTAAGGCTGATTTTGAAGATAGGAGCTATTATGAATACTACTAGTGATAACAAGTTTTTTCTTAAAAAGAATAATCTTATTCAAACAAATAAAAAATTATCTTTAAAAAGTAAAAAAAGATTGCAAAAAACAAAATCTGATAACACTCTCAGAGCTTATGAATCTGATTGGCTGGACTTTTATGATTGGTGTAACCATGCTAAATTAAGTCCACTACCGGCTGAACCAGAAACTGTTATTAACTATATCAATGATTTAGCTGATAATGCTAAAGCTAATACTGTGTCACGTCGCTTAAGTGCTATTTCTGAAAATCATAAAGCTGCTAACTTTTTTGAACAAAATCCTTGTCGCCACGCCTTAGTCCGTAATGCCTTAGATTCTATTAAACGTGAAAAAGGTACAATGCAACATGGTAAAGCACCAATACTTATGGAAGATATTACAGAGTTAAGCTCTTATTTTGCTATTGGTGATATTACTGGTATTCGTGATAAAGCTCTTGTTTTAATAGGATTTATGGGGGCATTTAGGCGCTCTGAACTAGTTGCTATTAATATCGAAGATTTAAGCTTTACTAATGATGGTGTTATTATTTTAATATCAAAGTCTAAAGGTGACCAAGATGGGCGTGGTGAATATGTCGCTATCCCCTACGCTTCTAATCATAATATTTGCGCAGTTACAGCTCTTAAAAATTGGATAAATGAATTGCCGGATAAATCAGGGCCGTTATTTAGACCACTTAATAAACATAAACAAATCCGCAATCAAAGATTAACCAGTCAATCAGTAGCTTTAATTTTAAAGAAATATGTCGCTTTAGCTGGTTTTAATCCTGATGATTTTGCCGGTCATAGTCTACGTCGAGGTTTTGCTACCAGTGCAGCACAACATGATGTTGATGAGCGTAATATTATGCAACAAACTCGTCATAAATCTGAAAAAATGGTTCGACGCTATATTGAACAAGGTAATTTATTTAAAAATAATCCATTGCATAAAATGTTTTAAATAAAGGATTCCCTTGATTTTTTCTGGACATAGCAAAACCTCCTATCGAGTTTATTCTACGATAGGAGGTCTCTTTTTTTCAATATCCGTTTTTATT
>JAGPMH010000014.1:1490-37480 GCA_018052945.1 Negativicutes bacterium
TATCCGTTTTTATTGGTCCAGTTTATTATTGAATGTGGGGTTTATTATTTAGCAATTTTTCATTGCTTTTAATGTTTTTTCGGCCATTCCTTTAATTTTACGGGATGGTACTGCACAAACAGCAATTCTAACACCAGCCGCTAATGGAACTGCATAGATTAAATCATCATGTAATTTATTGCAAACAGCATCTGAATCAGATGATGGTATGGAGATAAAGAATCCTGCACGATATGGTAACATATTTAAACCACATTCTTTAGCTTCAGCCATAAAGATATTCGCCCGTTCTTTAATTAATTCATAAAAACCATCACGCTCTTTTTCAAACTGTGATAGCAATTGTTTATCATTATAGATCGTCGCAAGCAATTGCATTGCTCCCCTATTGATATTTGACCAAGTTGCTCTGCTAGTGTATTGATTAATATCGGCAAACTCTTTGCTGATTTCTTTACTGGAAGATATCCCAATCATTGCACCGGTACGTTGACCATACATCGTATAACCTTTAGACATGCTGAATGCCAAGATTCCTAAAATATTAGCAGGCAAGTTGCTGAACTGTTTTAAGAAACGACGAGTTTCATTTTTTTCTCCGGCATAATCAATATAGGCAATATCAACTAAAATTGTAATTTTTTTCGTACTATCTTTTGCTTCAGTTTTACAAACATCGAGTACTTTTGTCCAATCATCATCAGTTAAACTAAATCCTGTTGGATTATGAGCCGGCGTATTAATGATGATAACCAGTGAATCTTGTTTTTTCAATAAGTCATTAACTTTTAACTCAAAGGCCTTAATATTGAAATTTTGTTGTTCGTCAAATAATTGGTAAGTATCAAGTTTACGTAACGCTTCTTTACATAAGACAGTATACGGACCCCAATACCAATCTGAGGTAAGAATTGTATCACCAATTTCAGAATAATTCCAAATAGTATGATGTATTACTCCGCTACCACCTGCCGTTGCTACAGCATTGATATAAGCATCAGGCTTATTATCTTGGAAAGTTAAGTTGATTGTAGCATCAAGATAACTAGGTAGTCCCGCTATCGGTGCATAATTTATTAAATCATTAATTGGCATTTCTCTTAAAACTTTTTCAACAGTGGGGATGCAGGCTAATTCTTCATTATCATCCATTATCGCTCCAATTGTTGCGTTCACTACTTTATCTTTACCAAATTCTGCAGTTGCTTTTACTGCAGCACCACTGGCACCAAAAATCTTGTCAGTTGCAAATTTTCCTTTAGAATGAGAGGCAGCAATACTTGTTAACATTATATTAAATCCTCCTTTTGCTTAAAGCAAAAATAATTTATAGTTTAATAAGTTATATTAATTAGTATACAATAATTGTATGCATACTAAAAGGTACAAAATGAATTATTATTTCTCATTTTGTACCTTTATTTTTTTTTGAATTAAATTAAGCTTTATCAGCTACCGGAAAAAATTTATCATGAATTGCATTTACAGCGTCTTTAACTTGAGAAGCTTTGATTAAACAGGAAATACTAATTTCGGAAGTACTAATAACTTCAATATTAATACCGGCAGTCGCTAAAGCACCAAACATACCAGCCGCGATACCAGGACTTCCCAACATCCCAGCACCAACAATCGAAACTTTAGCAACATTTTCGTCAATAGTGACGCCAATTGCTTGTAAGTCTTTAGCGATATTAGTAACAATTTCTCTAGCATTATTTAAATCAGTACTAGCTACTGTAAATAACATATCGGTTACATTTTTTTCATCATTTCTTACACTTTGAACGATCATATCAACATCAACATTAGCAATTGCTAGTGCATCAAAAATTTTATGAGCAATACCAGGGCAATCAGGAACACCCAATACAGCTATTTTTGCTACATCATTATCGTGAGCTACCCCGCGAATTATAAACTCTTTATCTTCCATTGTATATTCCTCCCTGATAATAGTACCTGTTTCTTGTGTAAAAGTTGAACGAACATGGATTGGTACTCCAAAATTTTGCCCCATTTCAACAGAGCGTGGTTGCATAACACCTGCTCCTAATCGAGCCATTTCGAGCATTTCATAATAAGTAATTTCTTTCATTTTTCTAGCATTAGAGGCAATTCTTGGATCAGCAGAGTAAACACCATCAACATCAGTAAAAATTTCGCAAGAATCAGCTTTTAAAGCACCGGCAATAGCAACGGCCGAAGTATCAGAACCACCACGTCCCAGTGTAACAAAGTTCCCTAATTTATCTGACCCCTGGAAGCCTGCTACTATTACTACATTACCTTTATCTAATTCTTCAAACACTCGGTTTGGTTTAATATCTAAAATTTTCCCTTTGTTATGAACTGAATTTGCCAATAAGCCAGCTTGTGTACCTGTTAAAGAAACAGCCGGTTGACCTAGCATATTAAAGGCCATTGCCAATAAAGAAATTGAAACTTGTTCACCTGTGGTTAAAAGCATATCTATTTCACGAGGATATTTATAAGGATCCCCAGTGATATCTTTAGCTAATTTTAGCAAATCATCAGTAGTATCGCCCATTGCTGAAACTACTACAACGACTTTATCATCTTCTTTTTTTTCATCTAAAATTCTCTTTGCTACAGCCATAATTTTTTCTGTTGTAGCAACGGAACTACCACCAAATTTTTTTACTATTAACGCCATAGTCATCCTCCTAAGATTGTTCACAAATGCAATATTAGCATATTTCACAGAAAAAAACAAATACTTTTTTACAGTGGACACTCATTGCAAACAGCCTTGATAAAATGCTGATTTGTAAAATTTATTGAAATATATTATAAAATATAAGCTCCTTTAGTATCAATATCTAAGATTAAATAGGAGGATTTTACTTTATGTTTATTAAATGTTTCAACCATTGCTTGTCCAATTTTTTCTTCGTTTGTTTCGACAAAAGCAATTAGGCAAGGACCAGCCCCACTTAGTGCTGCGCCTAAAGCACCATTATTTAAGGCACTGTCAAAAACTTCAGCCATTCCTGGAATCAATTCCATTCGATAAGGCTGATGGATTTTATCTTGCAATGCTTCTTGTAAGTTTTCAAAGTTACCTTGCATCAATGAACCTACTAAAAAAGCAGTTCGACTAACATTAAAGACTGCATCTTGCAAACTAACTTTAGCTGGTAAAACCTTTCGTGATAGCTTTGTTGATAAATTAAACTCCGGTACTGCAACCACTAGTTTTAATGGCTTCGGTGGTAAAAAAGACAAGCATTTGGCATCACCGTCATTTTCAATACTGAGTGTAATTCCACCAAATAAAGCAGGTGCAACATTATCAGGATGACCTTCTATTTCAGTGGCAATTTGTAATAATTTATTTTTATCAAAGACATTGCCGATAGCTGCATTGGCAGCCATCAAGCCAGAGACAATAGCAGCGGCACTGCTTCCCAAGCCTCGTGCTAGTGGAATATTATTGTACATCTTAATATGAGCACCTTTGTAAGGAGCATTAGCAAGCTGCAATAATTTTTTTATTGCCAACCAAATTATATTTCGTTCATCACGGGGAATGTAATTACTACCTTCGCCGAAAATTTCAATAATAAGTTCTTCTTTGGAGGACAGAGTTAATTCTAAATCATTATAAATACTGCAAGCAAGTCCAATTGAATCAAATCCTGGACCACAATTTGCAGAAGTTCCTGGAACTCTAACTTTAATTGTTTTTGACATAATAAAATCTCCTGATAATTACAACTTTAAAGACTAGCTTATTCTTCAACCCTTATTACATTATAAACTTCAGTCACAACGTTTAAGGATTTAATATTAGTAAGTGCTTTTTGAATATTGACATCACTAATCGCACCAGTTAAAAGTACTAACTCAGCTTGATTATTTAGTTTTTGTTTTTGAATAACTGAACCTAAACTAACTTTTTGATCACCAAAAGCTCCGGCGATTAAGGCTAATACGCCTGGTTCGTCTTTTACTAAAAGTCTAATATAATAAGAAGAAATCGATTCATCAATTGAGGCAATTTTTTTATCTTCAAAACAGGTGCAGAGAATTCTACCGCTCATATCATGAACAATGTTACGAGCAACATCAATTACATCAGCTACAACGGCACTAGCAGTTGGTAATGAACCGGCGCCACGACCATAAAACATTGCTTCACCAACGGCATTCCCATTAATATAAATAGCATTGAATACATCGTTAACAGAAGATAGTGGATGCTTATTACTGATAAAAGCCGGATGAACTCGAACTTCAATACCGTTATCGACATTGTCTTTAGCAATTGCTAATAATTTTACAACATAACCTAATTCTTTAGCATATTTGATATCATCAGGTGTTATTTTGGTAATACCTTCCACGTAAACATCATTTAAAGATACCTTGGTATTAAAAGCAATTGATGATAATATTGCTAATTTTCTAGCCGCATCTAGTCCGCCCACATCAGCTGTTGGATCTGATTCAGCATAGCCTTTTTCTTGTGCTTCTTTTAAAACCTGATTATAATCCATACCTTCATTGCTCATTTTAGTAAGCATATAATTAGTAGTACCGTTAACGATACCCATTACTTCGGTAATTTTATTAGCCGTTAGACATTGCTTCAACGGTCTAATAATCGGAATTCCTCCACCAACACTGGCCTCAAACATAAAGTCAACTTTATGAGCAGTGGCAGCTTCAAACATTTCTCTACCATGTAGAGCGACAACATCTTTATTAGCGGTAATAACATGTTTTTTTGCTTGTAGTGCTTGGAGCATATATTGTCGTGCTGGGTTTTCGCCCCCCATTACTTCTACAACAATATTTATTTCAGCATCATTGATAATATCTGAAAAATCAGTCGTTAAGTTTAAGTTCGCATCAAACGCCTTAGCTTTTTCAATATTACGAACTAATACTGTTTTTATGTTAATCGGAAATCCTACCTTTTGTGAGATTTCGTGATTGTTTTCTTTTAAAACATTAACAATTCCTTGGCCAACTGTCCCTAGTCCTAATAAAGCGATGTTAATAGTTTTACTCATAATTTACCAATCCTTTCTTATGGCATAATGCTTTGGCCTAATACTTCTAGGCGCTTTACACCTTCAACCATGCGCAATTTATCTAATAATGCTTCTAAGTCAATTGCCAATTTTGCTGTTTCAATCGATATTGTCGCATTAGCAACCCCTTGAAGCGGTATTCCTTGATTAATGGTGAGAATACTACCACAATCAGCGGAAATTGTATTTAAAACACGTGATAAAACTCCTGATTTATGCTCTAATAATACTGCAAGTGTAACAATTTTATCACGACTGGCTTCATAAAATGGGAATACATAATCTTTGTATTTATAATAAGCACTTCTGCTTAGTTCCATTTTTTCTACAGCCTCATTAATTGTTTTTGCCTCGCCTCGTTTTAACATATCTTTAACTTTTATAGTTTTCTTTATAGCTTCAGGTAATATTTCTTCTCTAACCAGATAAAAACCCGATTGTTCTTTATGCATAAAAACGCCTCCGTACTTTGAGAATGGATAACAATCTACATACAGTAGACATTATAACATTGTTTATTAATAAAATACAAGAAAAATAGATTAAATATTAAAGGACTATCAAGATAAATAAATCATTTGATAGTCCTTTAATATTTTATTGTTGTTTTAATTGGGCAATAGTACCTTTTATATCATTAGAACCATATACTGCCGAACCGGCTACTAAAATATTAGCACCATGCTTGATGACTTTGGGGGCAGTCTCTAAATTAATACCACCATCAACTTGAATATCAATCTTAAGTTTTTTTGCATCAATCATTTCTTTTAGTCTGGCAATTTTATTTAAAGTTGCCGGAATAAAAGATTGTCCCCCAAAACCAGGATTTACACTCATCAATAAAACCATATCTAACTCTGGTAAAATTTCTTCTAAAGTATTTAATGGCGTGGCAGGATTTAATGAGACGGCTACTTTAACCCCACTACTTTTAACCTTTTGTACTAGACGATGTAAATGGTTGGCCGCCTCAATATGAATAGTGATAATATCAGCGCCAGCTGCTATAAAATCATCAATCAAGTTCTCGGGGTTATTAATCATTAAGTGAACATCAAAGGGTAACTTTGTTACCGTTCTTAACGCTTTAACTATTGGTGCACCTAAAGTTAAGTTTGGCACAAAATGTCCATCCATAACATCTATGTGAATCATATCAGCACCAGCCTGATCTATTTTTATTATCTCTTCGCCTAATTTTGAAAAATCTGCGGATAAAATTGAGGGAGCTACTTTTATCATTTTAATAAACCTTCTTTGCTTTTAATATTTCACTGAGAATTTGCAGATAAGAATTATAGCGATCAATGGTTATTATTTTTTCTTCAACAGCCTTTTTGATCGCACAATTTGGCTCTTTATCGTGAATACAAGTGTTAAATTTACATTGTCCAATGAACTGAGTAAATTCTGGAAAATAATATGGCAATTCAGTTTCTAAGATATGTTCAAATTCTGTAAAACTAAACCCCGGTGTATCTACTACAAAGGAATTTTCGTCCAACGTTAATAATTCTGCATACCTAGTAGTATGTTTCCCACGAGCTATTTTTTCACTAAGTCCACCCGTTGTTAATTTTAGTGTTGGACTAATTGCATTTAAAATTGAAGACTTTCCGACACCGGAAGGACCGGCAAAAACTGATATTTTATTTTTTAAATTAGCTCTTAGGTTTTCAATATTATAACAACTTTCAGCTGATACCATTATGATATTATAACCAATATTATAATACACGGAAAGCTTTTGTTGTAATTGCGCAGTATCAACTAAATCAACTTTGTTAATACAAATTATAATGTCTAAGGCTGATTTTTCGGCTAATATTAAAAATTTGTCTAACAAATTAAAGTTAATATTAGGATTAATGGCGGCAAACGTTAGAATGACTTGATCAACGTTTGCGACTAAGGGGCGTTCGAGTAAAGTTGTTCGTGGTAATATTTCTTCGATAATACCATTGTCATCTTCTAATATAGTATAGTCCACTTTATCTCCAACGCCTAAGGAAAATCGGTTCTTTTTTAATCTTCCACGCAACTTACAAGCTATTAATTTATTACCCTCTTTTACATAATAATAGCCATTATAAGCTTTTATTATTATTCCTGTCATATTGTTAACCTCATAGTATCTTTTCTAAAACTAGCGAGCCATTAAGATATAATTGAGCTCTAGTTTGCCCATTTAATTCAATCGGTTTTTGAATTTTATCACCAGGCTTATGAATATTTTCATAAATAATATGGCGACCATCATTATCAGTTACAACAATTTGTACAGCTTGTTTGGCTGCACCTTCCGGAATGGTATAAGTAATTACTCCCATTGCTGTTTTTTGCTGACTGTTTTTAGCAATTGTAAAGTCAATATTTGAATTTTCATCTACTTCAGTTCCTGGCGCAGGATTTTGCCCTAAAATAGTACCATTTGCTGAGTTATTGTCATTGACTTCTGTAATATTGCCAACCTTTAGTTTTAAACTTTCTAATTGTTTGGTTACTGCTTCTAGTTTATTTCCTCTAAAATCAGCTAACTTCACTTTATTATTAACACCTTTACTAATAACAATATCAATAGCTGAACCCTTGGCAACTTGACCGGAAGCTTTAGGATTTTGACTTAAAATAGTTTCAGCCGGTTGATCAGAAAATTCTTCGTCAACTTTTCCAATTTTCAGACCAAGCTCCCCTAATTTTCCTTGTGCTATTTTTAAAGTTAAGCCTCTGATATCAGGCATAGTAACCATTTCTCCACCTTTACTAATATAAATGGTTACTAAGCGTTGCTCTTTTACAATGGAGCCCGCTTCCGGATATTGTGAAACTACAGAACCTACCGGAACCTTAGGATCGAAAGTTTCAGCGACATTTACTCTTAAATTAGCATCCTCCAGCATTGTTTTTGCCGAAGTAAGTTGCATGCCTACAACACTTGGAACATTTACCTCAGCATTGCTCCAAAACTTCCCGTAAGCTAAAAATGATCCAATAAAGAAGCCTACGGATAATAATAAGACTAGCATTAAAATAACTTTTGTACGATTTTTATGATAAAATTTCTTAAAATCAAAGGCTGTATTTTTTTCTTCTTGAATTTGTTTTTGAATTGGAATAATTTGAGTTGCAAATTCATCCTCAGCAATGGGTTTATTATAACGACTATTAAAGTAATTTTGTACTAAATTTAAATCTTTGATCATAGCTGATATATTGTCATAGCGATCTTCTGGATTTTTTTCCATAGCCTTACTAACAATTGCTTCAGCCATCGGTGGTATTAATTCATTATGTTTACGCACTGGTATTGGTTCATCTTGTAAGTGCTTTAGAGCAATACTGACTGGTGTTTCACCTTTAAACGGAACAGTACCAGTTAACATTTCATACAATAAAACCCCTAGTGAATAGATATCGGATTTGGCACTTACAGAAATCCCGCGTGCTTGCTCCGGTGAGAAATAATGAACCGAACCTAAGACTGTATTTCCGTGGTTCATCGTTGTCGAAGTTATGGCCTTAGCAATCCCAAAATCAGTTACTTTAACTCTCCCGGTAGTTGTTAAGAGAATATTATGTGGTTTTATATCACAATGCACAAGATTATTTTGATGAGCATGTTCTAATGCCTCTGCGATATCAGTAGTAATTTTAAGAGCATCAGCAATATTTAAAATGCCTTCACGCATTATTTTTTCCTTTAAAGTTTCACCTGAAACAAACTCCATTACAATATAATTTTTATCCCCATCACTACCAACATCATAGATATTAACAATATTAGGATGTGACAATTTTGCAGCAGCTTGTGCTTCATACTTAAAACGAGTTTTAAAGTCACTATCATTTACAAATTGCGGATGTAACATTTTAATCGCTACAAAGCGATCTAATAATTTATCATGAGCACGATAAACATCAGCAGTGCCACCACCACCAATATGCTCTAACACTGTATAGCGATTATCAAGGATACGATTTAACATTATCTAACCTCCTTAATATTTAATATCTTACTAAAATTGCAGTTATATTATCGGTCCCACCAGCCTTTAAGGCTGTTTCAAATAAAGAATCAAGTACTAACTTTAAATTCTGTTCATTCAATATTGCTTCCAATAATTGTTCTGTACTAACCATATTAGTTAAGCCATCAGTACATAGTAATAACATATCATCAGGAAATAGTTTTAAAGAGCCGGTTTCAATATTAATCGTTTCTTCAATTCCGACAGCTCTAGTCAAAACGTTCTTTTGAGGATGATTTTGTGCTTCTTCTTTATTGATAGACCCTTGTTCTAATAACTCCCAGACCAACGAATGATCGTTAGTTAATTGCGTTAATGTTTTATTGCGGATTAAATATAACCTGCTGTCACCAATATGTCCCCAAAAGACTGTTTCATTTTTAATCAGTACGCTGGTAACCGTAGTTCCCATTCCATTATAGGAGTCATTAATAGTTGCTTTCGCTAAAATTTCTTTGTTGGCGGTATTAATAGCATGCTTCAATAATTGTGTAAAATCAGTACTGTCAGTTTCATTGTGTAAAATTATTTTTTTAATTGTTTCAACAGCTAATTGGCTAGCAATTTCACCTGCTAAATGCCCACCCATGCCATCGGCTACCACGTAAAAATCAGGTGAGATACAGGCAAAACTATCTTCATTGATTGGTCTAACTAAGCCAATATCACTTTTGGCGAATGCTAGCAAAGTAATCACCTCTTAAAATATTATTAATTATCTTAAAGCTATATACATACTGTTTCATATAATATTCTGGTATTGCCAATTTTAAAAATATCGCCATGGTTTAAAGCTACTTCAGTAATTTTTTCTTCATTAAGAAAAGTTCCATTTAAACTGGAGGCATCAAACAAGACATGTTTACTATTTTGAAATAAAATATAAGCATGTAGTCTTGAACTGTTAATATCCTTTAGTGGCAATTCATTAGTTTTTCTTCTGCCAATATTAATTCGGCTTGATCCTATACTTAATTTAAAACCTTGGTCATCACCTTCTATGATAGACAACGAGGCTGTTTTTTTTACGGTAATGGATTTTGTGGCCGTTATATTATCTTTTGAAAAGACTAACGTTTTAAATTGATCATCTGCTACGATGATTGTTTGTGCAGTAATGTCAGTGCTACTTTCTATATAAGCCTCTTGATATAGTTTGTTTTTATGCTTTACCTTATTTTGCAACAAAGACTTAAGCTTATTTAACATAAAAAGCTCCTTTATTTTAATAGATGTTTATTGCGAAGTTGCCCACAAGCTGCTTGAATATCAACACCCATTTCTCTTCGAATCGTAACGTTAATATGATTTTGTTCTAAAGTATCAACAAATAACTTTATGTGCTGATTCGCTGGTCGCTGATAGCCTTTTTCACTAACAGGATTAATCGGAATGATGTTAACGTTTGCTAAAATCCCCCTTAATAATACTGCTAATTCTTTGGCATGGTTTATTTGATCGTTTAAATCTTTTATTAGAATATATTCAAAAGTTATGCGTCGATTAGTTTTTGCTACATAATTTTTAGCTGCTAAAATCAAAGGCTGAATTGAATAAGTTGTATTGATAGGCATTAACATTGTTCTTATATCATCATTTGGTGCATGTAATGAGATTGATAAAGTAATGGGCAATTCTTCAGTGGCCAACTTTTCAATATAAGGAATTAAACCAGCTGTTGATAAAGTAATGCTACGATAACTTAAATTTAGTGTGTAACTTTCATGACACAATTTAATAAAATTTAAAACATTATCGTAATTAGCCATCGGTTCACCAGAACCCATAATTACAATTGAATTTATTCTTTCAGCATAGTTATCTTGCAATAACTTATTAATATATAAAACTTGTGCTAATAATTCTCCTACTGTTAAATTGCGTGTTAATCCATTAACCGCAGAAGCACAAAAGGTACAGTTCATTCCACAGCCAACTTGAGAAGATACACAAACACTATTGCCGTAGGATTGACGCATTAACACTGTCTCAACAGTATTGCCATCACTGTACATAAATAAAAATTTAATTGTTTTTTTATCTTTAGAAACTAATTGTTCTTTTAAAATTGGTTTATCAATAACACACAGTTCAGTTAGTTTTGTGCGAAGATTTAATGGTAGATTAGTCATTGCTGTAAAATCTTCCAGTTGGTCTTGATATAACCATTTTATAATTTGCTTAGCACGATATTTTTCAATACTATTTTCTTTGCAAAAACTTTCGAGTTCCTGCAAAGTATAACCAAATATATTTGTCATTTATTATCACCTTTAGTTATTGCGTTTCATTCTTGCAATAAAAAATCCATCCATTTTATCATTATGAGGCCAAATTTGAATTAATTCTTGCGTTGTTTTTGTTATTGGTAAAAATTGTCCGGTTACTTCAAGTTGAAAATTTTTATTATCTTGTAAAAACTGATAAATTACAGTTTGATTTTCTTCTTCTTCCGTTGTGCAAGTACTATAAACTAATACTCCGCCCGGTTTTACACACTTAGCGGCGCTATTAAGAATTTCTTGTTGTAATGTTGGTAATTCCTTAATTAACTCTTCCTCCTTGCGCCATCTTGAATCTGGTTTACGTCTAATAACACCTAGTCCTGAACAAGGTGCATCTACTAAAACTTTATCGGCAAAATTTTGATACTGCGTATGTAATAATTTTGCATCTAGTAATGTTGGCTCAATATTAGTTAATCCTAGCTTAGTAGCATTTTCTTTTATTTTATCTAATTTGTGTTGATAAATATCAGTTGCAATAATTTTACCGGTATTGTTCATTAGTGTTGCCATGTGTGTTGTTTTCCCACCAGGAGCACTACAAGCATCAATGATAATATCATTTTCTGTTGGTGCAACAATATGTGCAACTAACATTGAACTTTCATCTTGAATTTGAAATAAGCCTTGTTTTAATGACTCTAAACTTGATAAGTTAGGATGTTTTAAGCAAATAATACCTTCCGGTACTACTGTTGATGCGATAACTTCCATCTCTTCTGTTGCTAGTATTTTTAACAGTTCTGCTCTAGTTTGTTTTAAAGTATTAGTACGCAAACATAACGGTGGAGCAGAATTATTAAAAATACAAAGCTTTTCAGTATCAGTAAATCCTAATTTTTTTATCCATCGCTTAATTAGCCATTGTGGATGAAAATAAGTTAGTGCTAAAAACAACTCCGGATCGGTATTTCTATCCGGGAATTGTGCTTTTTCCGGAGATCTTACAGCATTGCGTAAAACTCCATTAACAAATTTAACCGTACCCGAATGACCATATTTTTTAGCTAATTCTACTGCTTGATTACAAGCGGCCGAGGGCGGTATTTTAGACATGAAAAAAATTTGGTATATACCCATTCTCAAAATGTCTTGAATAATAGGAGATACTTTTTTCAGTGGACGCGATAAATACTTTCCTAAAATCCAATCAATTGTTTTACCGGCTTTAACGGTTCCATATACCAATTCTGTAATAAATCGACGATCTTGATCTGACACTAACTCATGTTTTTTTATTTCACGATCTAAAGAAATATTAGCATAAGCTGAGTTTGTATTAACATCATTAATAATTTTAAGGGCTATTTCCCTTGGATTCATTTAATCACCTTTTCATTTTAAGAATTGAATAATTGCACTTTTAACAAGTTTTACATCAATTCTTGTATTTTTACAAGGACCATCCGGTCTTATATTTAACACCCCAACTACTGGTAGTGGATAGATATCTTGTATTCCACTAGTTAAATCACGTTCACAGGCTATTGCTAACACAGCTTTTGGTTTTAATTTTTTTATTATTTGTCGAGCTAACGTTCCACCCGTTACTACAGCAAAATTAAAGCCCAATTCTTTTGCTAAAATATTCAAAGCCCCAATTTGACATTTGCCACACTCTTTGCAATTATTTGTATCTCTTGTTATTTTGTGCGGACAATCTTCAAGCTGTAAACAGTGCGGTGTTAGAACCAAGAGCTCATGCGGTTGCACCTTAATATGTCTATTTTTAATTATTTGATTACTTACTTCAATAAAGGAAGACTCAATTTTCTCTTTATTAATATCAAATAGTTTTCCCAACATAACTGCCAAAGGAAATAATAAATTAATTGCTGTCCATGCTTGTCTTTTAAAAAAAGAGAAAGTTGGACAGCCAATAATTGCCAAAATCATTCCTAATAACCCTAAGGAAACAATTAAAAAAATTAAGATAAGTCCTCCGGCTATGAAAAATGGTAGTATTTCATTAATATCATACAAACCGCTAAAGCTTATTTTCCAGGCAGCATAAGCACAAAAAATGATAAAAACAAGGCTTAATAAAATAAGAGCAATAAACAATCTTTTTTTAGGTTTATACATTGTTTCACCTTTATTCTAATTTGTCATTAATTGAAATTTGATTGCCACAAACAAAATCTTTTGCGGTCATTTTACGTTTACTTTCAGGTTGCAATTCTAAAATTTCTAAAATCCCTTTACCGGTTTGTACTGTAAAACCAGTTTCTGTTAAGGATAAAACTGTTCCAATTTCACCAATAGTAACATTATCAATAACTTTTGTTTGCCAAATTTTTAATTTTTTTCCTTTAAATATTGAAAAAGCAACGGGCCAAGGATTTAAGCCCCGTACTAAATTATAAATTTCCTGTGCCGGTAACAGCCAGTTTATTCTTTCTAACTCTTTGGTTAGTAATGGTGCATAAGACGCTTTTGCATCGTTTTGTTTATTTCGTACTACTGAACCTTCTGCTATTTGTTTAATTGTTTGCAATAGAGTTTTTGCACCAATATTCATTAAAGTATCATGCAGTTCACCGGTATTCATTTTAGCGGAAATTGATACTTCTTCTTTTAAAATCATATCACCAGTATCAAGACCAACATCCATATACATTGTAGTAATCCCTGTTTTTGTCTCACCATTAATAATTGACCAATGAATTGGTGCAGCTCCACGATATTTTGGCAATAACGATGCATGAACATTGATGCATCCTAATTGGGGGATATCAAGGATAGCCTTTGATAGAATTTGTCCAAAAGCTACTACTACAATTAGATCCGGTGCTAATTTTTTCAACTGTTCTTCAGTTTCCGAAGTTTTAATTTTTTCTGGTTGTAAAACAGTTAAATTATGTTCTAAGGCATATTCTTTAATTGGTGATGGCGTTAATTTCTGCCCCCGTCCTTTAGGACGATCTGGTTGAGTAATTACTGCTATAACTTCATAGTTTTCATTTAAAGTTTTCAAACAAGGGACAGCAAAATCAGGTGTACCCATAAAAACAATTTTTAAATTATTCATATTATTTCCCTTTCGAGATCGTTTTGGCTTTGTCAATAAATAAGATGCCATCTAAATGATCAATTTCATGTTGAAACGCACGTGCCAATAAGCCTTCAGCATTAATTCTTTTAATTTTACCTTTTCGGTCTGAAAATTCCACAGTTATTTTTGCCGCTCGTTCTACTTCCCCTAAAATTCCAGGGATGCTAAGGCATCCTTCAGTATCACAGGCTACGCCTTCTGTCTTTATGATATTAGGATTTATTATTTCGATTAATCCTTCGCCGGTATCAATGACCACAACTCTTAGTGATACTCCGACTTGTGGTGCTGCTAAACCTACACCATTTTCGTCATACATTGTTGTTGCCATATCTTCCAGTAGTTTTTTTATTTTTTTATCTATTTTAGTAACAGGTTTAGCAATTTCTTTCAAAACCGGTGCCCCTGCTTTTTTAACCTCTAATACAGTCATATTACACTCCTATAATTAATATCAATATTAAAATTTTATCATATTTTAAAAATAAAAGCTATTTATGGTTAAATGATACTCATTGGATCAACATCAATACTGATATTTGCTCTACTACTAATATCAATAGCAGTTAAATATTTTTTTACACTGTCTAAAGACTGAGCCTTAATTAAAATATTGTATCGGTATAAATTATTTATTTTTTCAATCGGCGGTGTAAATGGTCCTAAAAGATCAGTTTCTTCAAGATTAATATTACTTCTAAGCTCATTTATTAAGGCTTGCGCTTGTTCTTGAGCTATATTTTTTTCTTGATTGTAAAATGTTAGTTTGATTAACTTAGTAAACGGTGGATAATTTAGTTGCTTTCGATATAATATTTCCTCTTGATAAAATGCTTCATAATCATGAGTTTTACTAGCCAATAAAACATAGTGGTTAGCATTGTAGGTTTGAATGATGACCTTTCCTTCAATTTCACCACGCCCGGCTCTACCAGCAGCTTGCGTTAAAAGTGCAAAAGTTCGTTCAGCCGAACGAAAGTCTGGAATGTTTAAGGCTGAATCTGCGCTAATAATACCAACAGCAGTAACATTTTTTATATCATGCCCTTTTGCTACCATTTGCGTTCCTAATAAAATATCAAACTTTTTTTCTTTAAAATCGTTGATTATTTTATCATGAGAAAACTTCCCTTTAGTTGTATCGTAATCCATACGAGCAATTTTTGCTTGTGGAAATTCTTTTTGCAATTCTTCTTCCAGTCTTTGAGTTCCAGTCCCAAAATATTTAATATAACGGCTAGAACATTTGGGACAAATATCAGGAATAACTTTTGGTTTATGACAATAATGACATTGAAGCTTACCGGAATTATGATAAACCAACGTTGCGGCACAACTATCACAGGTCATAACATAACCACATTCACGACATAAAATAAAGGTTGAAAAACCACGTCGATTTAATAATAAAATTATCTGCTCATTGACAGCTAAAGTTGAAGAAATTAATTTATGTAAATCATGGGAAATTATTTTTCTTCGGCCTTTTTTTAACTCATCGCGCATATCAACTAAATTAACGGCTGGCAAAACACTATTATCAATTCGTTGCGATAGCTTCAGTAATGTTATCTTCTTATTAAGTGCTGCGAAATAAGTATTTAATGCCGGAGTTGCACTACCTAATAATAATAAACCGTTACTAAGCTTTAGACGCTGTTGTGCTACATTGACAGTATTATATTTAGGGCTTTCCTCTTGCTTATAAGAAAAATCATGTTCTTCATCCATAATGATAATGCCTAAATCTACAACCGGAGCAAAAACCGCTGATCTAGCACCAATAACAATATTAGCATCTTTGGTCCGAATTCTAGTGAAAACATCATTTCTTTCGGAAATTGATAACTTACTATGAATTACAACGACGTCGCTATCAAATTCAGCTTTAAATCTTTTCACTATTTGACTTGTTAACGCAATTTCTGGAACTAGTACAATCGCTTGTTTGCCAGACTTAATAACCTTTTTCGTTATTTCAATATAAACTTGAGTTTTGCCACTACCGGTAATGCCATATAGTAAAAACGGTGCATATATTTGTTGGGTTAAAGCATGATTCAGTGATAGTAGTGCCTGAGATTGTTCGGGATTTAAAGTTATCTCTTTTTTTGAACCTACTAAATCATCATAACTATTGCGCAATACTCTGTGTTCTTCAATTATAATAGCATTATGCTTTTTTAAAGCATTAATAGTATCGCGCGAAATTTTCAAAATTTTAAGCTCAGCTGTCGTTAAAATATCTTTATTTGCTAAATAATTCAAAACTTTTTGCTGTGCTGGCTTGTTTTTGAAAAAGTTTTTATCTTCAATAAAACTAGGGTTTAGTTTTATAATATTTTCGACTTTAATATTAGCTTTATTTTTTATTTCATATTCTTTCACTAATAATTTTTTTTCTATTAAATAATCTAATGCTATTTTACAATCATAATGTAAAAATACTTTTGATAAGTCTAGCAACGACCAAGCCTTATTACTCTTTATTATATATTGTAAAATTTCATTAAACTTAAAAGCAGAAAAATCAGCATTAAAATTAACATTTTCGGCAATTTTATATAGTATATTTATCTTAATACCACTATTACCGGGAATAAACAATCTTAATGCATCGACTAAGGAGCATAGATAATAACTAGAAATCCATTTTGCAGTTTCTAACATATTATTATCAAACCACGGTTGACTATCAATCGTTTCAATAATTGATTTTAAATTATCAGCATCATTAGTTTCTTCAACTTTTACAATGAACCCTTCCATTTTTTGTTTGCCAAAAGGCACAACAACACGCCAACCGACATCAAGAAAACTTAATTCGCTTGGAATATGATAAGTATATGGTTTGGTAATGCTTTTAACTGTTGTATTAACAAAAATCTGTGCAATTTTTTTCATTAACTTCACCATAGAATTAACAAAGGGACTCTAATGAGTCCCTTTGTAGATTTTATAACTAATTATAATCCAGCTTCAGCTTTTAAAACATCAGCTTTATCAGTACGTTCCCATGGTAAATCTAAATCAGTTCTACCAAAATGACCATAAGCTGCTGTTTGCTTGTAAATTGGTCTACGTAAATCTAAAGATTTAATGATACCAGCTGGTCTTAAGTCAAAATGTTTTGCAATTAAAGTAGAAATTACCGCTTCAGCAACTTTAGCAGTGCCGAAAGTCTCAACCATAATTGAAACTGGTTTTGCTACACCAATTGCGTATGCTAATTGAATTTCACATTTTTCTGCAAGTCCTGCCGCAACTACATTCTTAGCAACATAACGCGCCGCATAAGCTGCAGATCTATCAACCTTTGTAGGATCTTTACCGGAGAATGCTCCGCCACCATGACGCGCCATTCCGCCATAAGTATCAACAATAATTTTTCTACCAGTTAAACCAGCATCACCTTGTGGTCCCCCTACTACGAAGCGACCAGTTGGATTAATATAATATTTAGTATTTTCATCTAAAAATTCTGTCGGAATAATCGGCTTAATTACATGTTCCATCAAATCTTTTTCAATAGTTTTTAAATCAACTTCCGGACCATGTTGAGTTGAAATAACAATGGCATCAATTCTTACCGGTTTGCCATCAACATACTCCACTGTTACTTGAGTTTTTCCATCAGGACGTAAATATGATAATGTATCATTTTTGCGAACTTCTGACAAACGACGTGATAATTTATGTGCTAAAGAAATAGTAAGTGGCATATATTCTGGAGTTTCATTGGTCGCATAACCAAACATCATGCCTTGGTCGCCAGCACCAATAGCATCGATTGAATCTTCCATTTCGCCGTCTTTTGCTTCTTTTGCTTTATCAACACCCATAGCGATATCAGCTGATTGCTCGCCAATTGATGTCATTACACCACAAGTATCGCCATCAAAGCCGAATTTAGCTCTGGTATAACCGATCTCACGGATTGTTTCTCTTACTATTTTCGGTATATCAACATAGCAATTAGTTGTTATTTCCCCGACTACATGTACTAACCCAGTTGTAACTAGGGTTTCACAAGCAACACGACCCATTGGATCTTTTGCTAAAATAGCATCTAATACGCTATCTGAAATTTGATCAGAAATCTTATCAGGATGGCCTTCTGTTACGGACTCTGATGTAAATAAAACACTTTTACTCACAATATTCCTCCTTAAATTTATAAATAAAAAAACTCTCATAAAGAGAGTAATTTTTTAGCTACTCTCATCTTATTAGGAATTGGCACCGTTTTGAAAATTCAATGGTTGCCGCAGCTTCATTGGGCCAGTCCCTCCACTACTCTTGATGAGTTATTTAATTTTTCTATTGCAATTTTAAATGAAAATCATCAAAAAATCAAGCATTATCTTTTAATGAAATTATTTTATCGATAATGATGCTTGCTAGTTTATGTTTTGACATCTTCTCTAATGATTCAACAGTACCATTTTTATATAATATTTTAACAATATTAGTATTAGAATTAAAGCCAGCTCCTGGTAAGGATACATCATTAGCAATAATCATGTCAAGATTTTTCTTTTCCACTTTACTTTTTGCATATTTAATTAAGTCATTCGTTTCTGCGGCAAATCCAATTAATAATTGTTCCGCAGTTTTAATACTACCTAACTCCATTAAAATATCAGGATTTTTCTCCAAGACAACAGTCATAGATTGATCACTTTTCTTGATTTTAATATCAGAAACATTGCGTGGATGATAATCGGCAACTGCTGCTGCCTTTATTGTTATATCAGTATCATTAAATTCTCGCAAAACAGCTTTACGCATTTGAGCCGCAGTTTCGATGCTGATTAACCTAACACCTTCCGGTGCCGGCAATGCAGTCGGACCTGAGACTAATACAACTTCTGCGCCACGCAAAACGGCTTCTTTAGCAATTGCATAGCCCATTTTACCACTAGATCTATTGCCAATGTAACGAATTGGATCTAATGGTTCAATCGTTCCACCGGCGGTAATAAGAATTTTTTTATTTTTTAAAGCTTGAGAATCTATTTTAAAATGATTTTTTACAATTGTAACGATTTTTTCCGGTTCGGGCAAGCGACCAAGCCCTTCAATACCACAGGCCAACATTCCTGATTCAGGCTCTATCAAATTATAACCATAATGTGATAATTTAGTAATATTATCTTGAACAATTTGATTTTGATACATATTAGTATTCATTGCTGGCGCTATGTAGACCGGTGCTTTTGTAGCCATAACGGTTGTAGTCAGCATATCATCAGCTATGCCATTCGCAAGTTTACCAATGATATTAGCGGTAGCTGGAGCAATTAAAATCAAATCGGCTTTACTGGCTAAAGCAATGTGCTCAACGTTCCAATTTGTTACTTTTTCCCACATGCTAACCACTACTGGATTACAACTTAACTCTCTAAGTGTCAAAGGTGTAATGAAATTAGTAGCAGCTTCTGTCATTATGACATTAACATTAGCCTTACTCTTGCGCAGTTTACTAACGATATCAGCGGCTTTATAAGCAGCAATACCACCACTAATGCAAACAAGAATATTTTTTCCTGTTAACATAACAACCTCCTACTTAATGCCGGTTTTTGTTCTTTCAAAAGAAATACAATCTTGAGCAATTTCTTCTAAAGCATTAGTTACTTTTTTATTTGATTTGCTTTTTACGGTTAAAGTAGCACCATCCATTAACTCTCTTGCTCTTTTAGCAGCTAACACTACCAAGGTATATTTACTGTCAACTTTTGTTACTAAGATATCTAATGAAGGATTAATCATGTTTTAATTTCTCACTTTCGCATATATTTAAGATGATTTTTTTTCTACGCTTAGAATTAAATTTTTCGGCTGAAATAATAGTAGCAATACTATCTACTGCCGTTTCAACTTTATCATTAACTACGACATAATCGTATTTAAGAGCATATTGTATTTCTTCAGTAGCTGCCGCTAATCTTTTCTTGATACTATCTTTAGAATCAGTACCTCTTTTAGTAATTCTTGCTGCTAATTCATCTAATGATGGTGGCAAGATATAAATAAAAACTCCCTCCGGAAACTTTGCTTTTACTTGCATTGCTCCTTGAGGATCAATTTCTAACACTACATTTTTACCTGATTTTAAAATTTTTAAAACTTGTTCTTTTGGCGTACCATAATAATTGCCATAAACTTCAGCATACTCTAACAACAAGTCATTTTTAATCATTTCCTCAAATTCATCTTTTTCTTTAAACCAATAATTAATACCATTAGTTTCGCCTAATCGTGGTTTTCTGGTTGTTGCTGATACTGAATATTGCAAATTCGGTATCTGACGTAATAACTCTTGACAAATAGTTCCTTTACCAGCACCAGATGGGCCCGATAAAACAAATAATATGCCACTTTGTTGCATAAACAATCCTCCTTGCAATTATTCAGTTGTTTCTTCGTGATGCTCTTTATTAACTAAGCGATGTGCTACGGTCTCAGGTTGGACTGCTGATAATATAATATGGTCACTATCAGTTATAATTACAGCTCTAGTTCTGCGTCCATAAGTAGCATCAATAAGCATGCCTCGATCACGTGCCTCTTGAATAATTCTTTTAATTGGAGCCGATTCAGGGCTAACGATTGAAATAATGCGGTTGGCAGAAACAATATTACCAAAACCGATATTAATTAGTTTGATATCCATTTATAAAAGCTCCTTTTGCAAAATATCATAATTTTTATTCGACGTTTTGAATTTGTTCACGAATTTTTTCAATTTCACTTTTCAGTTCAACAATAATATTAGCTACAGTAAAATCGTTGGCCTTTGAAGCAATAGTATTAGTTTCACGGTTTATTTCTTGAACAATGAAATCGAGTTTACGACCAATTGGTTCACTGACTTCAAGGTTTGTTTTAAATTGTATAAAATGACTACTTAATCTAACTAGTTCTTCAGTAAAGTTGATTCTATCAGCAAAAAGGGCCACTTCTTGCAATAATCTGCCCTCATCTACTACCACGTTGCTATCATTAATAAATTCTTTAACTTTTACTAATAATTTATCGCGATAATCATTCGTAATAATAGGCTCCTGTACTTTTATTGTTGAAACTAATTCTTCAAGTTTACAAACTCGACTTAGTAAATCATTTTTAATATTTTGACCTTCTATTGTACGCATTTGGAGAATATTTTCTACTGCCGCAGTTAAGGCCAAGTTAAGCTTATCCGCAAAAATTGTAATATCAGCTTCATCTTCCGTTATTACCAATACATCAGGTTGTTTGGCAATTTCTAATAAAGCTGTAGTATAAGGTATTTCTAAGGCCACCGCTAATTCCCTTAAAACATTATCGTAAGCTATCGCCAATTTTTTGTCAACATTTACTTTTTTATTGCTATTATTAAACAAATCCATCGATATTGATATATCAACTCTGCCACGATGTATTTTACTGGTAATAGTTGTCCTAATTTTATCTTCAAGCTGATTTAATGTTTTAGGCATTTTTATAAAAATATCATTATATCGATGATTAACAGTTTTTATTTCTACAACAAATTTAACTTCCTCGTCGCTGTATACGCCACGACCAAACCCCGTCATACTTTTTAACAAGATAATGTCACCTGCCTTATCTTTTGCTTATCTCATGTTAAATTCTCTACATAACGTAAAAATCCTTTAAAAAAAAGAGATCAACAGTATATAAATACTTTGATCTCTTCTCTTACAGCAAATTTATTGCTTAGCTAGTTTTTCATAATTTTCTAGTCTTTCAAAAGCATCTTGTTTAGTTTTATTAAATAAAGCTTCAGCCGTTTCTGGGAAACGTTTTTTTAAGGATGAAAATCTTACTTCACCCATTAAAAACTCATTAAAATCCTCAGTCGGTGTTTTTGAATCTAAAATAAATGGATTTTTCCCTGCATCTTTTAACTGCGGATTATAGCGGAACATTGACCAATATCCACATTCCACTGCTTTTTTAGCTTCTAAATGGCTTGTGCCCATACCATTTTTAATACCATGGCTAATACATGGAGCATAAGCAATGATTAAAGAAGGTCCTGGATAAGCTTCCGCTTCTTGTATTGCTTTAATAGTTTGATTTTTATCAGCACCCATAGCAATTTGTGCTACATAAACATAACCATAGCTCATTGCCATCATCCCTAGATCTTTCTTTTTCGTATTCTTGCCACTGGCTGCAAATTTGGCAATGGCTGCTGCTGGGGTAGCTTTAGAAGCTTGCCCTCCGGTATTAGAATAAATTTCTGTATCAAAGACCATTACATTAATATCTTCACCGGAAGCTAACGCGTGATCAAGACCACTAAACCCAATGTCATAAGCCCAACCATCACCACCAAATAACCATTGAGACCTTTTAACAAGAAAATCGCTGTTTTCTAAGATAAATTCAATGTCAGGATTGTTTAATGTAGTTTCTTTTAATACTGCTATTAGATTATCAGCTAGTGCGCGAGTTTGCTCAGCCTTATTGATATTAGCAAGCCATGCTTGACATTTTTCCGTTATAGCAGTATTTAAGTTAGCGGAAATCAAGGATTTAACTTTCATTGCTAATTGTTCTCTTATCTGATTGGCTGCAATATGCATCCCTAAACCAAATTCAGCATTGTCTTCAAACAAGGAGTTTGCCCATGCCGGACCATGCCCTTTATGATTAGTAGTATATGGCACTGCAGGAGCTGAGCCGGCCCATACAGACGAACAACCTGTAGCATTTGCAATCATCATTCTATCACCAAACAGTTGTGTAATAAGCTTAGCATATGGCGTTTGAACACAGCCGGCACAAGCACCGGAGAACTCTAGTAATGGTTGTTCAAATTGACTACCTTTAACAGTAAACTTATTAGCCGGATTTTCTTTAGGAGTTATTGTCATAACATAATCCCAGATAGCAACCTTATCCATTTGTGAAGTTATAGACTCCATTGTTAAGGCAGATTCTTTGGCCGGACAAATCTGTGCACAGTTTCCGCATCCAGTACAGTCAAGTGGCGAAATAGCCATATGATATTGTAAATTATCAGTTCCGATAGCTTTCTTACACACTAATCCTTCAGGTGCTGAATTTACTTCTTCATCATTTAATAAAATAGGTCTAATTGATGCATGCGGACAAACATATGAACACTGATTACATTGAATACATTTATCAACATTCCACTTTGGTACATGGATAGCAATACCTCTTTTTTCATAAGCTGCACTGCCAAAAGGGAAGGTACCATCTTCCATGCCAGCAAAAGCACTTACTGGTAATTTATCGCCTTCTTGACGAGTCATTGGTATAAGAATATTATCAATAAATTCAGGATTTTTGCTTACCGCAACAGTTTCATCTTCAGTCGCTTGAGCCCATTCCGCCGGGATTTCAACTTTAACTAATGATTTTAAACCATGATCAATTGCTGCATTATTCATTTTTACAATATGCTCACCTTTATGACCATATGATTTTTCAACAGCTTGTTTTAAGTAAGCTACAGCATCCGCAATTGGGATGATATCAGCAATTTTAAAGAATGCCGACTGCATAATCATATTAATTCTGCCACCTAGTCCAATTTCTTCAGCAATTTCTACTGCATCTATGATATAGAAATTAATATTATTTTGAGCTAGATATTTTTTCATGCTAGCAGGTAGTTCAGCATCCAATTCTTCTTCTGTCCATAAGCAATTTAATAAGAAATTACCACTAGGCTTTAAGCCTTCAAGGACATCATAATTATGCACATAAGATTGATTGTGACAAGCAATAAAATCAGCTTTGTCAACTAAATATGGTGATTTTATCGGTTGTGCGCCAAACCGCAAATGAGAAATTGTAATGCCGCCTGATTTTTTTGAGTCATATGCAAAATAAGCTTGAGCATACATATCAGTATGATCACCGATTATTTTTATCGCATTTTTATTAGCACCAACGGTTCCATCAGAACCAAGCCCCCAGAATTTGCAAGCTTTTGTACTAGCAGGAGTTGTATCAATATCTTCTGCTTGTGGCAATGAAGAATATGTAACATCATCAATTATACCCACTGTAAAGTTGTCTTTTGGTTCACTAGCTTTTAGGTTGTCAAAAACACCTTTAATATGGGTAGGTGTAACATTTTTGCCACCAACTCCACAACGTCCACCAACAATCACTGGTTTTACTGTTGCATTATAAAAAGCTGATTTTACATCCAAATATAATGGTTCAGCTAGCGAGCCTATTTCTTTAGTTCGATCCAATACAGCAATTTTTGTAACAGTTTCCGGAATTTGCTGTAGGAAGTGCTTAATAGAAAATGGACGATATAAATGTACTGTTAATAAACCGACCTTTTCTCCATTATTATTTAAATAATCTACAGTTTCTGCAATAGTTTCACACATTGAGCCCATAGCAATGATAACTCTATCTGCATCAGGGGCTCCATGATAATTGAATAATTGATAATTTCGACCTGTTAATTTGTTGATCTCTTGCATATATTGTTCAACAGTTTCTGGCAAGGTTTCATAATATTTATTTAAAGATTCTCGATGTTGAAAATTAATATCAGAATTCTGCACTGTACCACGTAATACCGGATGATCAGGATTTAAAGCTTTTCTTCTAAATTTATTTACGGCTTCCATATCTAATAAATTTGCTAATTCATCATATTCCAGCACTTCAATTTTTTGAATTTCATGGGAGGTTCTAAAACCATCAAAGAAATTTAAAAATGGAATACTGGATTTAATTGCTGCTAAATGAGCAACCGCCGCTAAGTCCATAACTTCTTGAACACTACTTTCAGCTAACATTGCAAAGCCTGTTTGACGAGTAGCCATAACATCAGAATGATCACCAAAGATACTGATAGCATTAGAACCAACAACTCTAGAACTGACATGGAAAACACCAGGTAATAACTCTCCGGCAATTTTATACATATTCGGAATCATCAATAATAATCCTTGTGAGGCAGTATAAGTTGTTGTTAACGCTCCAGCTTGCAATGAACCATGGACAGCACCAGCAGCTCCACCTTCTGATTGCATTTCTACGACTTTGACCGTTTGATTGAAAATATTCTTCTTACCACTAGCTGCCCACGTATCAACGTGTTCTGCCATATCACTAGATGGAGTTATTGGAAAAATTGCAGCTACGTCTGTAAATGCATATGAAATATAAGCTGCTGCTGTATTACCATCCATCGTCTTCATCATTCTTTTCTTTTCCATCATTAATCGCTCCTTTAGAAAATAAAAAACCCCTGTTCAATTGCATTTGAACAGGGGCGTAAATTTTTACGCGGTACCACCCTAATTTATCACTATAATATCAATCTATCAATTGACTCCTAGCTAACGCCTAGAATACGCCTCTGCCTAATCGGAATTCTTTCGGAGAAGAGTTCATGGGTGATTTAATCAGCATTTAATCTGCACCGGTTTTCAGCAAGCACCGGCTCTCTGTGGCAAATATCCAATACCTTTGTTCCCAATCATAACCTTTGTTGTTTTTTAAAAGTGTAAAGTTGTAAACCTCTGATGTAGATTATCCCATCATTTTTCTATTGTGTCAATACTTTTTGCAAATAAATTTTAATAATAATATAGTTATTGTAAATAACTTCAATCTATGTAAAAAAAGTAATAAGCAGTCTTTAAACTTTACTGCTCATTACTTTTTTATATTTATAATTTTATTTTAACAATGGACATTTACACCTAAAACAATAGTCCGCTTCGATATCATTTAAAGAGCTACAAGCATTGCAAAAAATAATACTATCATTTGATTTATCATATTTTTCATAAGTCTTTAACTTTCCATGGTGCCTTACCTTATCGCCAATATTAAAATAGTTAAAAACAGTATCATCATCCTCAGCTCTCAACGAAATAGTATTATTATCAGCTTTTATTAAAACATAATAAACTAAGTATTCCTCAATATAATAATCATTATTGGAAGTATGTCTTCTTCTACTATGTTCTTCTATTTTTTTATCGATTACCACACCATCAAAAGTCTTTGTTTTATTAATAGAAATTACTTGAATTAGTGCAATTACTATAAACATAGCACTAATTATCAACCCAATAAACAAAGCCTCTGGGTTTTCCATCTCATTACTGGTCTCACCATAGATATAAAAACTAATAGTAACAATTAGCGACAAAATTACCGCAAAAAGTAATGACCAAGTTTTAGTATCTTTAATATATTTTTTAAAAGCTGGATCATTTATTTTTGTTGAATATCCTACAAGTTTGTTTTTTTTTATTTCTTTTCCACATTCAACGCAAAAGTTTTTATTTTTTGGTGAATCAGCACCACAATGCGAACAGACCATATTATAACCACCTTATTATCATGTTACTATCTACCACCATAGCTACTACCACCACTTCCGCTACCACCGCCAGAAGAAAACCCTCCGCCATCACCTGTTTCGGAAGATTTATTATCTTTTGTGGCTATAGCAATTGAAGTTTCAATTGAACTAATCATATTTTCCATACTCTGATTAAAATTATTGAAGCTATTGGCATTATAATTATAATAATACCAACCATAACCAAATGTAATGTCACCGTCTTTCATATCAGGAAACATGAGAGATAATTGCTTAATAACTTTATCTGCTACTCCTAATGTAACAGCATAAACTAAATAATGTTCCCAAATAATCAAACTCGGAATTTCGTGTTTTTCCATTTCTGAAAAGTCAGTTAAAAATTTTTTAAAAGCACGCCATTTTACAAAATCTTCTCTACCTTCAGTAGTATGGCGCTTAAACAATCTCGGTACTAAACCAAGGATAGCTCCGGAAATTATTAATCCGCTACCAAGAAACCGCTGCTCTTGAATTACAATGCAACCCAAAATAAATATAATTAAGCCACTAATTAACGTTACTACAGGCATATTAGATGGAGGTTCAAAAAATTTATATTGTTCAGTTTCAATTCTTACAGCTTCTTGCCAATATAACCAAAATTTATAAAATGATTTTTTGTGATTTTTAGAAAAACTTTCGATTTCATCAATATAAAAAGTTTGTTCAACTGAAGCAAGATGTTGTCTAAAATAATCTAATAAAAATTGTTCGTGTTGTTTTAAATTGTTTGCCGTTGGGTTTAATATACTAACTTTATACCTTGTAATAATTTTATTCTTCCAAATAATATTTTTTTCTTCGCTTTTTTCTTCGTCAATTTTCAAAAATTTTCGCCGTGCTAAATCAAGAATAGTTGCTGTAATATCCTGCGCTTTAATTTTATCAAAATTCCATAAAACACTTAATTCAGCTGGAGTATATTCAGCCGGTAACTCTCTACAATATTCACCATTAAAAACTGTTTTATGGTTTTTACCGTACTTTATCCATAAATATGCCGTAAGTATTATTGTCGCAAATACTAATAAAATACTTAATATTATTTCTAACTTAACCATCATTCTTTTATTATTAGCTTCACTAGCCCATTTTGATTCTTCTTTGAGAATTTCTTCTAAAGCATTCTTATTAGTATAAACCATGGAAGGTACATTATTGAATAATGCTGTTGGCATAATTATTCTAGCTTCTAAGAATTGATTAGCATTAAAATCTTCACTACTTAAAACTACTTGGTTATCATCAAGAAATTTTATTTCACCATTTAATGGGCCATGTCCCCATATTTTAATGTCCTTACCTTTAATGTATGATTGCGAAGCATTAGGCAAAGTTATTTTTATGCTAACATCGTCAATATTATGTTTATTAGTAGCACTGATAAACTTTCGATAAAATTCAGCTATATCATTATGAATTTTTACAGCATTTGTCACTTTATAACTTACAACAAAATTTCTTTGCTGATTCTCAGCATTGATACTCCAATCAACGATTATTTTATCATTATCTTTTTTTGTTAAATATGTTCCCGGAGGACCATATTTTGAGCCTTGATTGAATTTATAAGGCTGATTATTTTCACTGACAATTATATCGCTGATTACGTTATTATTACTCTGTGCAATATTAATATAAAAACCGTTCCATTTACCGTTAAAATATACAGTAATTTTTTCTGTAACGTTCATCGAAGCATCATTTAAAATTTGCGCCTCAATTTTAATATCTTTTATTTCTATTGATCTTTCTGCTTTAGCAGTATTAAAAAATGATACTATAATAAGAAAAAAAATAAAAGCAATTAAACTACGATATACTTTATTAATAAATAATTTCATTTTATTATCCTCAAAAATTAATTTTTAAACTATCTCTTTCACTACTACTTGGTCCTAACGAATAATATGAAACCATTTCAAAGCCTAAAAATCCGGCTATTAAATTAAAAGGGAACAACTCAATTTTAGTATTAAATTTTTGAACAGTATCATTATAAAACTGTCTTGCAAAGGAGATCTTATCTTCAGTATCAGTAAGTTGTGACTGTAATTCTAAAAAATTAGTATTAGCCTTTAGCTCAGGATAAGCCTCTGCTACCGCAAATAGTGATTTTAAGGCACCACTTAAAATATTTTCCGCCGCTAATTGCTCATTAATATTTTGCGCACTAATAGCACCAGTTCTCGCAGCTGTCACTTTTTCAAAAGTTTCTTGCTCATGCTTGGCATAACCTTTAACTATCTCTACTAAATTAGGAATTAAATCATGTCTCCGTTTTAATTGAATATCAATTTGCGACCAAGAGTTTTGTACTCGTTGTCTTAATATTACCAAACTATTATATGTTACCATTAAAAAAACACCAATTAATAAAAGTAGCACAATCACTATTATTATACTTGTCATAAAATATCCCCCTTTTATGGTAGTGGTAAAAATTTTTCAATAACTTTCTCATTATTAAGCAGTATAATCCCCTGTTCCTTTAACCTTTTAATAATTTCTTGATATTGAGGCAATAAAACATTTCCTAATGCATCAGTAAACCAAATATATTGGATGGTATCATCATTAAAATATATTGCCAGCCCTTGATATGTTGCACTCTTAGCTAACATATATGAACCAGCGGAACCAGGAGAAGTAGCCCTTCCTGATAACAATGATAATAACAATACCCAAAAGAATAAACGTTTAAACCATTTGGGATTTTCCATGGTAACTTGTTCAAATTTAACAATATCAGAAAATTGATACTTTTTAAAATTGCCAGCAGTTGCAATTAAAATTTCTTTTTCAGTAAAACTAAGCTGAAAGGAAGCATACACTGCCGAAGAATAAATAATTATTAATCCTCCAATAGCCATACTCCAAAAAACTATCGGTAATATTATCCATTCGCTATTCAGTGCTGGAATACTGCCAATAATAAACAAAGGCAAGGCAAAAAAGAATATCAATAACATTAAGCCTAAAATATCGCTAATAATAATTTTGGATTGAGGATATTCAATAATATTGTTGTTTTGCTTAACGCTAGGTCTTAAAAAACCTAGTAATAATCCAATAATAATAATTGCTAAACCGATCTTACGATGAGGATACCAAATATTACTAGGTGGTTCTGAAAAAATACTAGTCATAGGACCTGCATTAGTAAAATAATCATTATATTCTACTTTTAAATATTGTTTTTTGTTATTAAAATACCCTTCAATATAGGCAAAATCTTTATCTGTTTTAGTTAAATTAAATTTTTCTAATGGAATTTCTTTTGTCGTAAAAAAAACAGGCATTGAATAATAATTATTAGTATATAAACTTAGCCGTTCCAAATCTTCACTACTTACTTTGTCTTGAAATTTACTTTGTTTAATTTTGCCATCATAAATTAACTTAATATTTTCAAAATAATCAACAAACTCATTAGCAGGTAAAGTTGAAATTTTCCCGTTAGTTTTTTCCAAAATATATTGTTCTAAAGGTAACTTTGATAATCTTTTCTTATCTTCTGAAATAAAGCCATAACTTTTCTTTATTTCATTTTTTTGTTGTAAAGAAAAATCAACATAACTCATACTTATTAATTCGGTGTTTTTTTGAAAACACAATAAAATACCACCGATAATTGCCAGTGCCATAATTATTTTTTGCCAATATCTAATTTTCCGTAAATAAATATTATTATCCACCCTATTACCTCACCTTATTGTTGCTTACTTATTATTTCTTCAATGTTAATATAATTAGGCGACCATCGCTTAACTTCCTCTATCGCAGCATTTTTCTCAATTTCTGTATATTTTATTAATTTAAAATACTCTGCTCCGGAGTTAGCATGTTTTACCAAAACTCTTCCTAAATTAGGCGCATAATAAGTTAAAGTTTTGAGTCCAAAAACATCATTGTATTCTTCTATTACCAGACAATTTTCTATTATCTTGAAATCAAGGTTAAGATTTTCATTCAATGCCACAACTTTCCAAGTTGTAGTGCCAAAATCATCTGTAACAGTCCAAGTTTGCCCAATAGTTGGATTGTTCTTAATAATCGGCGTTGGTTTGTGCGTTATATTTTGATCATAAATCAAATAGACTCCATCTTTTAATTCTAGATAATAAAATCCATAACCATATTCTGCACCTGCTTCAAAATTACTTTCACTTTCACTAACAATAATTTTGGAGTTTGTGAGAAGGTTCGCACTAATCCTAGTCACTGGACCTGATTGTCCATCAGGATAATTCAAAAAAAATTCACACTTTAAACCAGGTTTCGGCAAATATGTTTTTGCTAATGCTAAATTAACACTATCTTCGTTACTAGCAATAACATTTTGAGTGACTGCTTCTTTATAATTATGGTTTGTTACAGGGTTAGACTGTTTCTTAGATATTGTCCAATAAATGCTTCCTGTTATTAAAGTTAACAACGCAATAATAAAAAATATTACTATGAAAATATTTTTTGTGATTTTCTCCTTCTGACTAACTTCATTATTTGCTATATTAAAATTTTGCATAGTAACATCAGTTATTTTATTGCCACAAGCACCGCAAAAAACATCATCATCACTGACAGTACTATTACAATTCGGACATTTTTTTAGCACATTATCACCTTCATTAAGCTTAATTATAACAATGCTCCGCATTTAGTACAAAATTTCTTTGCTATCAAAATCTTCTCACCACATTCGCCACAAAATTTAATTTGTTCACTATCAATATTGATCTCAGTTCCTTGCCAATAATTATTGATTAGATTTTCCATATTAATAATTACTTCATTTTTAGTATTAGTTTGATAATTTAAAACATAGTTATCATTATTTTCTGTTATTAATATTAAATGATTAGTAAAAGCGGTTGCAGTCAAAAAAGCTTGTGCTAATATTACTGGTTCTTCTTTTATTGTCGTTATAATTTCAATTCCTATAGCGCCAAGCCAGTTTGTTAAGAATTCAACTCCGATAGCCTGCCCTAAATTACTTAAAGTTATAGTATTATTTTGTATCGTAGTAAAAAACCCGAGATTTTTTAAAGATTCAAGATGCTTCGGCTGCAATGAAATTTGTTGTTTCTTTAAGGTTTGATTAAGTTCAAATAACGTAGGTAATAACCATCTGGTATCAGCACTAGCTAAAGAAGATTTAATTAAATCTAAAAAGTCATTAATGTAGATACTGTTATTAATTTGAGGATTATACTCTAACATACTCTCAAGGCTAGCTCTTTTATAAAAATCCAGTCCCGCAAAAAAGCAAATAACTGTCTCTAACTCCTGATTTCCTGAAATAATATTATTGTAACCTTCTTGTCCTATACTACAATATAAGTCCGACCACCAACTCATGAAATTATTGAAATTTTTAAATAATATATTGATAAACTGATTTTCACTATTTTTAAATTGAGCAATAATTTTACTATGTTTCTTAGAAAAAAACACTTGATAATAATCTTTTTCTGATATCGAACCACCACTTTTAAAATTAACAACTAAATCAGGTTCTAATATTATCTCTGAGAATTCCTGCAAACTATCACTTTTTAATAACTCTTGAAAAAATTTTGAAGGATTTTCATTGGTGCTCTGTTCTATATCAGTTTTAAAAGGGGAAAGATTATTTCCCCTAAGCCCTGAAATTTTAAAAAGATGATTAAAATCATCAAAGTTTAGCTTGAAAACTAAATTATTGTCCATTTTCTAACCTTCCTTATTACTTTTTAGCAATTTTTAAAGAACTTAAGCGACTTGTCAATTTGTTGACAAAATCACCGGGGGTATCATAACCTATACTTTTTAATAACTCAGCTCTTGTATCAGGAGCTAAACTACGGTCATTTATAATATCCAGCCCCTTTTCCATATTACTTGGCATATCAGAAATTTTATAGCCCATATTTTTATAACCTTGTTCAATATTTTTTATCTGATTACCAGCTTTTCTTAACTGCTCTAATGCTTCTGTTTTATTAACAATATCTCCTTTTTCCCAATAATGATTTACTTTGTATTTTTCCATCATTCCAAAAGCTTCTGCATCTAACAATTCACGTTGTCCTAACGCTGCTTGTCGAGCCGTTGCACAATCCGGTGCATTTCCTTTCAATATTGCTGTTCTTTGAGTGTTAAAATCCCTAGCAGCTTCTGGATGATATACATCAGTGGCATTTTCACCATGAAGCTCCGCCCATTTTTGAACCTTTCCAGCATCATCTAATTTATTCCAATCCACACAAGGGAATTTTTGAGCAGCTTGTTCTGGGCTATAGCCAGTTCTATCACCATAAGCTTTATAATAAAGCTTTTCCCACTCATCACGTGGAATCTCTACCCATTCTTCAGTTCCATCTGGGTTTGTAACTTTTCGTAAAGCTACTACATCATTATCAGTATTAACATCCCACGGTGCTTTAGCTTCAGGTGTTCGTACTGTTTCTAACCTAACCTCACCATACTTACTTGATAGTTGACCTTCTACCTCCCGATAAGAGGGTTGATGAACTTTAGAATCAATTGCTTCATTAAATTCCATTCTAATCTTTTTCGCACCTTCGGAACCTAAATCACCTTTTATTCCATCAACTTTATCAACGTCTTTTAAAATTCTCATTGCGGCTGGATCAGCTTTTAAATCTAAAATATCATCAACTGTTATGTCTTCATGATTTTTGATTTTTTTATCAGATAGCTTCCAAACCTTTTCTTCCGCTTGCATTTTATATTCCTCATATTCAGCCTGCTTTTTAATAATTTCTGTCTGCTTTTCCTTTGGAATTTTATCAAAATCTTCAATTTTACTTTCGATTTTTTTCTGTACAGCTATTTCTTGTTGAGTAAGCGTATCCTTGGACTTAGACATTTCAGTATCAGGATTGTTTTTACTAGTTAATTCACCTGGTTTGTTTTTTGTATTAATATCGTTTTTGTCTAATTTTATTATTTTTTCTTCAGTAGTATTAATAACATCAGTTCTTTCCATAGAATCTTTTACCGGACTTACATTAAAATCATCAATTTTATCAGCACCTTGCTTAGGAATATTATCTTTTGAATTATTAACAAGATTATTATTAGCAGTTGCGCCTTGTTTTGATAATATATTAGAACCTTCACCCACACCACTGTTTTTTATCAATCCTAGTTTTTTACTTAGTTCTTGGTCAACTGCATTAATTTTTACAAGCCCATTTTCAATAGCATCGCCAAGTTTTTTCGTTAAAACCGGAAATCTTCTAGCAAACTCATCTGCCCCTATACTACCTACTCCTTCAAGCACTTTCGATAAACCTTCTTCAGCAATTACCATTCCGATTGCTTTTAATGTAGCCTTAGTTCCAGATTCATTATTATTAATCCCATCTTTAACTCTACTTAAAGCCTCGGCGACAGTCATAATATACTCTGAAGAACCACCTGTAGCAAGTCCTATTGCTGTTCTACCTATAATCCCGCCCCACGAAGTATTTCCTTCAGAATCTTGCCCAGTAACAATATTTTTTGCCGTTTCGGTATTAGCTTTTAATGCCGAATCAATATCTTTATACCAAGGAACTTCGGTCCAGCGTTCTCCATTGTCAGCAATAGTTTCACCTTTGATTCTACTGTCAATAACTTTATTAATTTTAGCTAATTTTTCTTGATCAATACTCTTATTATTTAACATATCATTTTTTAAGTCTTGAATAGCTTTTTCAACATCGCCAGGACCACCTTTTTCACCAATGCCATATTTTTCAGCAGTCTTTTGCATTTGTTCTATCTTTTTCCATTGGCTCAAGTTTTCATCAATAGCTTTACTATTAGAATCTGTTCTTTTACTCATTTTTTCAATATCTTCTAGTATTCGTTTTTTATCTTCCGCTAAATCAGTTTGCCATTTTTCAAATTTGTCTGGATCAACAATATTACCATTTTCAGTGTTTACCCATTCACCTGTTTTACTATTATATTCGATTTCTATACTCCGACCATCGGTAGCACCGGTAAGCACTTTTTTCTCGCCATCTTTAGGGGAATTAGTATTGCTAACATTATCACCAGTATCATTTCCTATATCATCATTTTTTACAGCATCAGAATTAATGCTATTTTCCTCTGGAATGCTTTCAGGATGTTTTTCTTTATTAATACCATGATTTTTCAATGTATTCATAGGATCTTCTGGACCAATAATATCACTATCTTTTGACGTATTTTCTTTAGTGTTGGAAATAGAGTGTTCTTTTGAATCATTAGGTATTTGACCTGCCGATTTTTCCTCAGTTGGTTCATTTGTCCATGGTTTTGCACCATATTTCTCCAAAGTTCTTGGATACGGTTCTCCTAAAGCTGGTTTGGTTGGTTTCCATTCACCAATAACAACAGGACCACCATCAAATGGATTTCTAGTATCCACATTAAACGGACTATCACCTTCGGCCGGATTCTCGCTCCAGTGACGACCCATTTTATTATAACCATCTTTATTAAAACCAGTCCAATGATACCCGTCTTTACTGTAACCTTGTTTATTATAGCCCCAAGGATCAAAACCACTCCTATTGTAACCTTTGTAATCAAAACCGTCTAAATCATAGCCATCTCGATCGTAACCATCTTTGTTAAAACCATTTTTATTATAGCCAAACTCATCATATTCATTATTTTCCTTTAGCTGTTCTTTGTTAGCATTAGGTTTTTCCGTAGTAGTAGTTGAAGTTTTTTTGCCTTTTCCTTGAGCTAAATCGTCTTTATTGAAGCCGTCTTTATTGAATCCATCTTTGTTGAAACCGTCTTTGTTGAATCCATCTTTATTAAATCCGTCTTTGTTGAAGCCATCTTTGTTAAATCCGTCTTTATTGAATCCATCTTTGTTAAACCCATCTTTATTGAATCCATCTTTGTTAAACCCATCTTTGTTAAACCCGTCTTTGTTAAAGCCGTCTTTGTTAAAGCCGTCTTTGTTAAAGCCGTCTTTGTTGAATCCATCTTTGTTAAAGCCGTCTTTATTGAATCCGTCTTTGTTAAAGCCGTCTTTGTTGAATCCATCTTTGTTAAATCCGTCTTTATTGAATCCATCTTTTTTAAATCCGTCTTTATTGAATCCGTCTTTTTTGATTCTGTCTTTATTGATTCTATCTTTATTAAAGCCGTCTTTATTAA